>NZ_JAUZUQ010000011.1:0-178189 GCF_031844105.1 Acidovorax sp. PRC11
CGGGCGCGGGGGCCGGTGCGGCCATGGGTGCGGCGGCTGCGGCCGGCTCTGCCGCGGTGCTCCGGCTGCGGGAGCGGCGGCTGCCGGCGGCCGTGGCGCGCTCGGCTTTCGCGGCGGCCCTGCGCGGAGCGGCGGCGTTGTCAGTGGTCAGCGCGGCGCCTGCGGGCGCGATGCCCTGGGCTTCGTCGGTATCGGAATCTTCCCTGCGGGACTTGGACGTAGCGCGGAAAGCGTCCGGAGAAAGCAGGGCGGCGCGTTTCGTCGGTGCGGGGGGCAGGGGCATGGTGCGGGCCTCGGGAAGACGGGAAGGGATCGATCAGAAAGCAAAAAGCCGCCTGGAGACCGAGGCGGCTTGGTGGGGGTGGGGGAGCGTTGCGTCGTGCAGCAGCATTGAAACCATTATGCACGGTTGCCGTGGCACTCCCGGCACGGCGCGCCGGGCGCCGCTGTAGGCAGTCAGGCCGCCTTCTTGAGGGCCTTGATGGACTTCACGGCCTTGAGGACCTCGTCCACATGGCCGGGCACCTTGAGGCCGCGCCATTCCTGCACGAGCACGCCATCGGGCCCGATCAGGAAGGTGCTGCGCTCGATGCCCTTGACCTTCTTGCCGTACATGATCTTGTTCTTGACCACGCCGAACATGTGGCACATTTTCTCTTCGGTGTCGGCGATGAGTTCGAAGGGCAGCTCGAGCTTTTCCTTGAAGTCGTCGTGCGACTTCATGTTGTCGCGCGACACGCCGAACACGGCGGCGCCGGCCTTGGCGAAATCTTCGTACTTGTCCCGGAACTGCATGGCCTCGGTGGTGCAACCGGGGGTATTGTCCTTGGGGTAGAAGTACAGGATCAGGATCTGGCCGAGGTGCGATGTGTTCGAGACCTTGATGCCACCGGTCGCGTTGGCTTCGAATTCGGGGAGGGGTTTGTTGACAACGATCGCCATGGCACTTCAATCTTTGATGTAGTCGTTGAAAAGCCGGAGGAGTTGTGTGTTATTGCTCTTGGGAAGGCCTCCGACCGCAACCCGTGATTTTACCTTGAAACGGACTCTTTCGCGAATCGCAGGTCTGTAACCAAGATGCTCGCGCGTTTCACGCCGTGGAGTGCTCGGCCGTTCACGCAGCCGGTTCGAGCAGCAGGGCGGCCACGACGTTGCGGCCCTCGCCCGCGAGGATGTTGTAGGTGCGGCAGGCGGCCTGCGTGTCCATCGTCTCCAGCCCGATGCGTTTGGCCATCAGCGGGCGCAGCCAGGCGGGCGGCGGGAAGCGGTTGCGTTGGCCGCTGCCGAAGATGACGACCTCGGTATCGAACTCGGCGAGCAGCGCGAAGTGCTCGGCCGTGAGGTCCGCGAAGCTGCGGCAGTGCCACTCCCGGCGCTCACCGCGCGAACCGATCACCATGCTGGCGGTGAGCTTTTCCCCATCCACCGCGACCCAGTCCGGCCCATAGGCACTGATCGTCTGGGTGTCGGAGCGGTCGGGCTGGAATTTCATGGGGCAATGCTCGTGCGAGGGGGAATTCCTGCCGCGGCACGCGCGCCGCACCGGGGCGTGGGCGGGTGGGGGAAGGGTCTTGGAACTGTGGTCAAATTATAGGTTTCGCCAGAGAGGCTATGCCTGCTGGCGGGGTATCCGGCCCCTGGCCGCCACTCTTCCTTTGGCCCGCAGCGGCATGCGCGCGCGCGGGCCCCCGCATGATGAAGACGATCCACAAATCCGCGAAGCTCAATAACGTTCTCTACGATGTGCGGGGCCCGATCGTGGATGCGGCCAAGCAGATGGAGGACGAGGGCCAGAAGATCATCAAGCTCAACATCGGCAACCTCGCGCCTTTCGGGTTCGACGCGCCGGAAGAGATCCAGCAGGACATGATCCGCAACCTGCCGAACTCGGCGGGCTACTCGGACAGCAAGGGCATCTTCGCGGCGCGCAAGGCCGTGATGCACTACAGCCAGCAGCAGGGCGTGAAGGGCGTGACGCTCGACGACATCTACCTGGGCAACGGCGCGAGCGACCTGATCACCATGGCCACCAACGCGCTGCTCGACGACGGCGACGAGCTGCTGGTGCCGGCGCCCGACTATCCGCTCTGGACGGCGGCCGCGAGCCTGTCCGGCGGCCGGCCGGTGCACTACCTGTGCGACGAGGCCAACGGCTGGATGCCGAACCTCGACGACATCCGCGCCAAGATCACGCCGCGCACCAAGGGCCTGGTCGTGATCAACCCGAACAATCCCACGGGCGCGCTCTATTCCGACGAACTGCTGCGCGCGCTGGTGCAGATCGCGCGCGAGCACGGCCTCGTGCTGCTGGCCGACGAGGTGTACGACAAGGTGCTCTACGACGGCGAGCGCCACACGGCCATGGCGAGCCTGTCGACCGACGTGCTCACGCTCACCTTCAACTCGCTCTCCAAGGCCTACCGCTCGTGCGGCTACCGCGCCGGCTGGATGGTGGTGTCGGGCAACAAGGCCGTGGCCCGCGACTACATCGAGGGCATCAACATGCTCGCCAACATCAAGCTCGGCTCCAACGTGCCGGGCCAGTGGGCGATCCAGACCGCGCTGGGCGGCTACCAGAGCATCAACGACCTGGTCCGCGAAGGCGGGCGCCTGCGGCGCCAGCGCGACCTGGCCTACGAACTCATCTCGGCGATCCCGGGCGTGAGCTGCGTGAAACCCAAGGCGGCCCTCTACATGTTCCCCCGCCTCGACCCGGCCATGTATCCCATCGCCGACGACCGCCAGTTCTTCATGGAGGTGCTGCGCGCCACGCGCGTGATGCTGGTGCAGGGCTCGGGCTTCAACTACCCGGACCAGCAGCATTTCCGCATCGTGTTCCTCCCGCACGAGGACGACCTGCGCGAGGCCATCGGCCGGCTCGCGGGCTTCCTCGAGCAGTACCGGCGCAAGCACACGGCCCCTGCTGCTGCCGAGTGAGCGGCCGGGCGCGGCATCCTCCCCTTCCGAACCAACCATCGCCGGCAGCGTTCATCCCCTCTCGCGCGCTGCGGCACCATCTGACTGACTGAGATACCGATCATGAAACCGATCCAAGTGGGCCTGCTGGGCATTGGCACCGTCGGCAGCGGCGTGTTCAACGTGCTGCAACGCAACCAGGAGGAAATCCGCCGCCGCGCCGGACGCGGCATCGAGATCGCCATGGTCGCGGACCTCGACGTGGCGCGTGCGCGCGCCGCCGCAGGCGAGGGCGTGCAGGTGGTGAATGACGCGCGCGCCGTGATCGCCAACCCCGACATCGACATCGTGGTGGAACTCATCGGCGGCTACGGCGTGGCCAAGGCGCTGGTGCTGGAAGCCATCGCGGCCGGCAAGCACGTGGTGACGGCCAACAAGGCCCTGCTGGCCGTGCACGGCACCGAGATCTTCGCGGCCGCCTCGGCCAAGGGCGTGATGGTGGCCTTCGAGGCCGCGGTGGCCGGCGGCATCCCGATCATCAAGGCGCTGCGCGAAGGCCTCACCGCCAACCGCATCCAGTGGATCGCCGGCATCATCAACGGCACGACGAACTTCATCCTCTCGGAGATGCGCGACAAGGGCCTGGACTTCGACGTGGTGCTCAAGGAGGCGCAGCGCCTGGGCTACGCCGAGGCCGACCCGACCTTCGACATCGAAGGCGTGGACGCCGCGCACAAGGCGACGATCATGAGCGCGATCGCCTTCGGCATCCCGGTGCAGTTCGACAAGGCCTACGTGGAAGGCATCACGCGGCTGTCGGCCTCCGACATCCGCTACGCTGAACAGCTGGGCTACCGCATCAAGCTGCTGGGCATCGCGAAGCGCCGCGAGGGCGGCGTCGAGTTGCGCGTGCACCCGAGCCTGGTGCCGTCCAAGCGCCTGATCGCCAACGTCGAGGGCGCGATGAACGCCGTGATGGTGCAGGCCGACGCGGTGGGCACCACGCTCTACTACGGCAAGGGCGCGGGCAGCGAGCCCACGGCCAGCGCCGTGATCGCCGACCTGGTCGACATCGCCCGCCTGGCCGCGGCCGACCCCGAGCACCGCGTGCCGCACCTGGCCTTCCAGCCGAACACGCTCGACGAGGCGCGCGAGGCGCTGCCCGTGCTGCCGATGGCCGAGGTGGTCACCAGCTACTACCTGCGCCTGCGCGTGGCCGACGAGGCCGGCGTGCTCGCCAAGGTGACGGGTCTGCTGGCCGGTGCCGGCATCAGCATCGACGCGGTGCTGCAGCGCGAGGCCGACGAGGTGGGCGGCGAGGGATCGACGCAGACCGACCTGATCATCCTCACGCACGACACGCGCGAGGGTACGATGAACGAAGCGATCGCGCAGATGGAGGCCCTGCCCACGGTGCTGGGGTCGATCGTGCGCATCCGCAAGGAGGAACTGAACTGATGCGCTACCTCTCCACCCGCGGCCACGCAGACCGCAAGCGCTTCTGCGAGATCCTGCTCGAAGGCCTGGCGCCCGACGGCGGCCTGTACCTGCCCGAGCACTACCCGCAGATCGACGACGCCGCGCTCACGCGGCTGCGCGCGGCCTACCACGAGCAGGGCTATGCGGAGCTGGCGTTCCAGATCCTGTCGCTCTACATCGACGACATTCCCGTGGCCGACCTCAAGCGCCTGTGCGAGAAGACGTACACGGCCGAAGTGTTCGGCACGGGCGAGATCGTGCCGCTGCGCCACCTGGAGAACAGCCTGTGGCTGGAGGCCCTCTCCAACGGCCCCACGCTCGCCTTCAAGGACATGGCGATGCAGCTGCTCGGCAACCTGTTCGAGTACGAACTGGGCCGGCGCGGCGAAGAGCTCAACATCCTGGGCGCGACCAGCGGCGACACGGGCAGCGCGGCCGAGTACGCGATGCGCGGCAAGCGCGGCATCCGCGTGTTCATGACCAGCCCGCACGGCCGCATGAGCGCCTTCCAGCAGGCGCAGATGTTCAGCCTGCAGGATGCCAACATCTTCAACATCGCCGTCGAGGGCGTGTTCGACGACTGCCAGGACATCGTCAAGGCGGTGAGCAGCGACCTGGAATTCAAGCGCCGCTTCAAGATCGGTACGGTGAATTCGATCAACTGGGCGCGGCTGCTGGCCCAGGTGGTGTACTACTTCGCGGGCTACGTGCAGGCCACGGAGTCGAACGACCAGAAGGTTAGCTTCACGGTGCCGTCGGGCAACTTCGGCAACGTCTGCGCGGGCCACGTGGCGCGCATGATGGGCCTGCCCATCGACAAGCTCGTGGTGGCGACCAACGAGAACGATGTGCTCGACGAGTTCTTCCGCACGGGCATCTACCGCGTGCGCGGCAGCGCCGACACGCACGAGACGTCGAGCCCCTCGATGGACATCAGCAAGGCCAGCAATTTCGAGCGCTTCGTGTTCGACCTGCTGGGCCGCGATGCCGAGGCCACGCGCCAGCTGTTCGGCGAGGCCGTGGTGCGCGAGGGCCGCTTCGACCTGAGCGCCGATCCGCGCTTCGCCGAGGCCGCATCGCGCTACGGCTTCGTGAGCGGCCGCAGCACGCACGCGGACCGCATCGCGACCATCCGCGACACCTTCCAGCGCTTCGGCATCACGATCGACACCCACACCGCCGACGGGGTGAAGGTGGCGCGCGAGCACACCGTGCCGGGCGTGCCGATGCTGGTGCTGGAAACCGCCCTGCCGATCAAGTTCGCCGAGACGATCCATGAAGCACTGGGCCATGCGCCCGAGCGTCCCGCGAAGTTCGACGGCATCGAGAGCCTGCCCAAGCGCGTGCAGGTGATGCCGGCCGACGTGGACCTGGTCAAGGCCTACATCACGCGCCATTGCGGCGACACGGCCGCGGCGGCCTGATCGCCGGGCCCGGCCCGGGCGCCGCCGCGCGGACGACGCCGGGAGCGTTGCGCGCGGCGCCCATCCGGCCCTGGCACATCCACGGAAGGCATCCATGAACGTCGTCGGTTTCGCCGGTTTCTCCAACAGTGGCAAGACCACGCTCGTGGAGCGCCTGATCCCGCTCATGCGCGCGCACGGGCTGCGGGTGTCGGTGGTCAAGCATGCCCACCACCGCTTCGACATCGACCAGCCCGGCAAGGACACGTGGCGGCACCGCACGGCGGGCGCCTACGAGGTGGTGGCGTCGTCCGATCTGCGCATGGCGCTCATGCGCGAGTACGAGCAGCCGGCCGAGCCGGTGGTGCATGACCTCATCGCCCGCCTGGATGCGGCGGTGGACTGGGTGTTCGTGGAAGGCTTCAAGGAGAGCGACCTGCCCAAGATCGAAGTGTGGCGGTCACCGTCCGGCGACTATCCCTCCCAGGCGCTGCGGTTTCCCCAGGATCCGCGCATCGTGGCCGTGGCGGCCGACGTGCCGGGCGATCGCCTGCCGGTGCCGCCGGGTGCGCTGCCGGTGTTCGACGTGAACGCGCCGGCCGTGCTGGCCGACTGGCTGCGCGAAAGCGGCGGGCGCTGGGCGTACCGTGGCGTGGGGGTGCCGGCATGAAGGCCGTGGGCACTGCCTCCCCCCGTCCGCCGCTCAAGCCGCTGGACGACGCGCTGGCGGAACTGCTCGCGCAGGCCCGTCCGCTGGACGGCACCGAGGACGTCGACACCTTCGAGGCCGACGGCCGCGCGCTGGCGTTTGACGCCGTGTCGCCGCTGCGGGTGCCGCCGCACGACAACAGCGCCATGGACGGCTATGCCGTGCGCCGGGCGGACGTGGCCGCGGCGGGAGCCTCCGTGGCCGCGGAGCTTCCCGTCTCCCAGCGCATCGCGGCCGGCTCCGCGCCGCAGCCGCTGGAGCCGGGCACGGCCGCGCGCATCTTCACCGGCGCGCCCCTGCCGCCCGGGGCCGATGCCGTGTGCATGCAGGAGGACTGCGAGGCGCTGGAGGGTGGCGCGCGCGTGCGCATCCAGGCCGTGCCGCAGCCAGGCCAGTGGGTGCGCCGTGCCGGCGAGGACATCGAGACCGGCGCGACGGTATTGGCGGCCGGCATGCGGCTCACGCCCGCCGCGCTGGGACTGGCGGCGAGCATCGGCCTCGCGCGCCTGCGCGTGGCGCGGCGTCCCCGCGTGGCGCTTTTTTCCACGGGCGACGAGCTGGTGATGCCGGGCGAGGTGCCGCCCGAGCGCATGCCGCCGGGCGCCATCTACAACAGCAACCGCTTCTTCCTGCGCGCGATGCTGCAGCGGCTGGGCTGCGAGGTGTCGGATGCCGGCATCGTGCCCGACCGGCGCGACGCGACGCAGCAGGCGCTCGCCGATGCCGCGGCGGCGCACGACCTGGTGCTCACGAGCGGCGGCGTCTCGGTGGGCGAGGAAGACCACGTGAAGCCCGCCGTGGCCGCGCTCGGGCGCATCGACCTCTGGCAGGTGGCGGTCAAGCCGGGCAAGCCCTTCGCCTACGGCCGCATCGGCGAGCATGTCCATTTCATGGGGCTGCCGGGCAACCCGGTGTCCAGCCTCGTCACCTTCGCGATCCTCGTGCGGCCCTTCCTGCTGCGTCTCCAGGGCGTGCAGGATGTCGCGCCGCGCGCCGTGGAGGCGCGGGCGAACTTCCATTGGCCGCGGGCCGACAGGCGCCGCGAGTTCCTGCGCGTGCGCCGCGCTGCCGACGGCGGGCTGGAACTGTTCCCGAACCAGGGCTCCGGCGTGCTCACGTCGGCGGCCTGGGGCGACGGCGTGGTGGACAACCCGCCGGGCCGCACCATCGCGCAGGGCGATGCGGTGCGCTTCATTCCCTTCGCCGATCTGCTCGCATGACCTCCGACGCGCTTTCCGCCTCCCGCCTTCCTCCCGCCGTCACCGTCACCGTGCGGTATTTCGCGTCCATCCGCGAGGCCGTGGGACAGGGCGGCGAGACCGTTTCCGTGCAGGCCGGCACGGTCGGTGCGTTGCGCGATGCGCTGATCGCCCGCGGTGGCGCGTGGGCGGAGAGCCTGGCGCGCGGGCGCGCCGTCCGCACCGCGCTTGACCAGGTGCTGTGCGGCGAGGACGCCGCGCTGGCGGATGGCGCGGAGGTGGCGTTCTTTCCTCCCGTGACCGGCGGCTGAGCGCGGCGCGCCGTGTCAGCGTGCCAGCCAATGGGCTGCGTGCATCCGCAAGCGCATCTGCGCATTCCCATCCGAATCGATGCTGGCCCGGTCCGATTCGACGCTTTCCCCGTCCGAATCAGCGTCGGAGCGGGTTTCGCCGGCGGACATCGTATCCAGGTCCGGCCCGGGCGAGGGCAGATACCGGGCCGGCTGGGGCACGGCCTCCTGCTGCTGCAAGGGCTCCACGCCCTGCATCCGCCAGTCCAGATACTGGAGTTCCGCGTCGAGATGGGGCAGGGACGTGCCTTCCCGAAGGGCCTGGGCGATCTGGCCTTCCAGCCGGTGCAGGGCCGCCTCTTCGGCGTGCCGGTCGGGATGGTTGCTGGCCCGCGCCAGCAGGTCATTGACCTGGCGGTGGGCCTGCCGCAGACCCGCTCCGCTGTCGGGCCGGGAGGCCCTGCGGCTTCGCAAACCGCCGAGCAGGCCCCCGCGGCCCGGGTCGGCGTTCGAGCCCCGCTGCGGCGGGGTTTCCTGTATCCGGCCGGCCGTCCGCGAGCGGGACGGCAGCGCGCTGGTGGAGGCGATGCCTCCGGTGCATGCGTTGCCCATGGCGATGGCTCCCAAATCCGGCATGATGGCCCGCCGCGCAGGCCGGCGGCGCCTGGCCGCGAAGCTACGCCAGGAAGGGCGAAGAAGGGCTGTCCGAACCGTCTGCCGCAGGCCGTCGGGCGGCTGCTCCGCGCCGGCCTGTGCCAGCGTTTCGCGTCAGGATGCCGCCGGCGCCTCGGGCAGTTCGGGG
Source organism: Acidovorax sp. PRC11 (assembly GCF_031844105.1). Classification (NCBI taxonomy): domain Bacteria; kingdom Pseudomonadati; phylum Pseudomonadota; class Betaproteobacteria; order Burkholderiales; family Comamonadaceae; genus Acidovorax; species Acidovorax sp. PRC11. The sequence continues at coordinate 8,799 of NZ_JAUZUQ010000011.1, forward strand.
GCGCGCCAGTACAGCAGTTCCGCCAGGCGCAGCGTGATCCAGCGCGCCTCGGCCGGCGACACGCCGGACCCGGCCGTGGAGAGTCCCGCATGGATGCGCGACAGCACCTCGGTCTCCGACGGTGCCTGCACGTGGTAGAGCGTCTGCGCCTGCTCCACGAGGTGGTTGGCGAGGTCTTCGCACAGCTCGTAGCGCGCGCGTATCTCGGCGGCGGGGGCCGTCAGGCGCTGGCGCGCGTCGCTGTGGAGCGCGGTGAACGAGGGCGGGACGTGGATCTGGTTCTCGTCGTGCATGGGTGCTGGCATCGGGGCGGCGGCAGGCCTGGGTGCGGGCGGGCCGGCCGCGGCCGGGTCAATCGGGGGTGAAGAGCCGCTCGAAACGCCGGGCGTCGTCCGCCCGTTCGAACGTGACGAGCTGCCCCATCTTGTTGTCTTCGCGGCGGCAGGCGGCGAACAGGCTCGCCGGGCCGGCCAGGCCGTAGTCCGGCAGGTGGATGATCGCGTACGGGTGCTGAACGAACACCTGGTGCGTGAACACGCCGCGGTGTTCGTTGCGCGGCGAGGGAAACAGGACGTAGAACTCGGTGGTGATGGTCTGCGTGGCCATGGACGGGGACGGAGGGGGCTGATGGAAGGCGGGGCAGGTGCTGCGCGGGGCGGCGGGGAGCGCGTGCGGCCACTGTAGCAAACCGGCCCGGATCGCGCCGTTCCGTGGACAATCGGGCCGCAGCAGGTACAGACGACGACGCACGAGGACATCCGCATGGCACGCCAGGACAAGAACGCATGGGCCGCGAAGGTGCTCGCCCTCATCCAGGGCGGGCAGACGCAGGCCGCCATGGCCCAGATCAAGGTCGCCCCGTCGGCCGGCGACGTCGCGCGGCTGCAGGCCCTGCTGGCGGCCGTGCCAGCCGGCAACCCCGCGCGGCGCCAGCTCGATGCGTTCATCGAGGAAGAGCGCGCGCTGCTCGCCGCGCCCCGGCTGCACCGGGCCCCGTGACCGCCGGAGCCCCCATGGCCGAGCCGCTTGTCCCCACCCCATCCGCTCCGCCAGGCGGCGGCCCCCGCGTCGCCATCCAGGCGCAGGATTTCGACGTCTCGGCCGAGCTGGCGTTGCTGCGCGCGCAGGACGGGCGCGTGGGCGCCGTCTGCTGCTTCGTGGGCACGGTGCGCGACCGCAGCGACGGCGACTCCGTGGCGTCGATGGAACTCGAGCACTATCCCGGCATGACGGAGAAATCCATCGAGGCGATGGTGGACGAGGCGCTGCGGCGCTTCGACATCTTCGGCGCGCGGGTGGTGCACCGCGTGGGCCTGCTGGCGCCGCAGGACCAGATCGTGCTCGTGGCCGTGACGTCGGCCCACCGCGGCCAGAGCTTCCAGGCCTGCGAGTTCCTCATGGACTACCTCAAGACGCAGGCGCCGTTCTGGAAGAAGGAAGCCACCCCGCAGGGCGCGCGCTGGGTGGATGCGCGCGTGAGCGACGACGCGGCGCTGGCCCGCTGGGGCATCGCGGCGCGCAACGGCTGAGCCGGGCCGGCATGCGGCGGCGTGGCGCCGCATGCTTGAAAACTCCGGGTGGGAGCCTCATTTGCCCCTCAATTCGGAGGACCACAGGCCATGCGTCTCGACAAACTCACCACCAAGTTCCAGGAAGCCCTCGGCGACGCGCAATCGCTGGCGCTGGGCAATGACAACGCCTACATCGAACCCGTCCACCTGCTGGCCGCCATGCTGCGGCAGCAGGAAGGCCCGCGCGCGCTGCTGCAGCGCTCCGGTGCCAACGTGTCCGCCCTGCAGACGGCGGCGGAGAACGCCATCAAGCGCCTGCCCCAGGTGCAGGGGCAGGACCAGGTGCAGGTCGGACCCGAGCTGGGCCGACTGCTGCAGGCCACCGAGAAGGAGGCGATCAAGCGCGGCGACCAGTTCATCGCGGGCGAACTCTTCCTGCTCGCGCTCGTGGACGGCAAGGGCGATACCGCCCAGCTGGCGCGCGAGCACGGCCTGACGCGCAAGAGCCTCGAAGCCGCGATCGACGCGGTGCGCGGCGGCGCGCGGGTCGACAGCGCCGAGGCCGAGGGCCAGCGCGAGGCGCTCAAGAAGTACACGCTCGACCTCACCGAGCGCGCCCGGGCCGGCAAGCTCGATCCGGTGATCGGCCGCGACGACGAGATCCGCCGCGCCATCCAGGTGCTGCAGCGCCGCAGCAAGAACAACCCCGTGCTGATCGGCGAGCCCGGCGTGGGCAAGACGGCCATCGTCGAAGGCCTGGCGCAGCGCATCATCGCGGGCGAGGTGCCCGAGAGCCTCAAGGGCAAGCGCGTGCTGTCGCTCGACATGGCGGCGCTGCTGGCGGGCGCGAAGTACCGCGGCGAATTCGAGGAGCGGCTGAAGGCCGTGCTGAACGAACTCGCCAAGGACGAGGGCCAGACCATCGTCTTCATCGACGAGCTGCACACCATGGTGGGCGCCGGCAAGGCCGAGGGCGCGATGGACGCGGGCAACATGCTCAAGCCGGCCCTGGCGCGCGGCGAGCTGCACTGCGTGGGCGCCACCACGCTCGACGAATACCGCAAGTACATCGAGAAGGACGCCGCGCTGGAGCGGCGCTTCCAGAAGATCCTCGTGGGCGAGCCCAGCGTGGAGGCGACCATCGCCATCCTGCGCGGCCTGCAGGAGAAGTACGAGCTGCACCATGGCGTGGAGATCACCGACCCGGCCATCGTGGCCGCGGCCGAGCTGTCCCACCGCTACATCACCGACCGCTTCCTGCCCGACAAGGCGATCGACCTGATCGACGAGGCCGCAGCCAAGATCAAGATCGAGATCGACTCCAAGCCCGAGGCGATCGACAAGCTCGACCGCCGGCTGATCCAGCTGCAGATCGAGCGCGAAGCCGTCCGCAAGGAAAAGGACGAGGCCTCGCAGAAGCGCCTGGGCCTGCTGGAGGAAGAGATCGGCAAGCTGCAGAAGGAAATCGCCGACCTGGAAGACATCTGGACCGCCGAGAAGGCCCAGGCCCAGGGCAGCCAGCAGGTGCGCGAGCAGGTCGAGAAGGTGAAGCTGCAGATCGAGGAACTGAAGCGCAAGGGCGATTTCAACAAGGTCGCCGAGCTGCAGTACGGCAAGCTCCCCGACCTGGAGCGCCAGCTCAAGGAAGCGCAGGCCAAGGAAGAGGGCACCGACGGCGCCGCCACGCCCAACCGGCTGCTGCGCACCCAGGTGGGCGCGGAGGAGATCGCCGAGGTCGTGAGCCGCGCCACGGGCATTCCCGTCTCGAAGATGATGCAGGGCGAGAAGGACAAGCTGCTCCAGATGGAAGACAAGCTGCACGAGCGCGTGGTGGGCCAGGACGAGGCCATCGCCGCCGTGGCCAACGCCATCCGCCGCTCGCGCTCGGGCCTCGCCGATCCGAACCGGCCCATGGGCTCGTTCCTGTTCCTCGGCCCCACGGGCGTGGGCAAGACCGAGCTGTGCAAGGCGCTGGCGGGCTTCCTGTTCGACAGCGAGGAGCATCTCGTGCGCATCGACATGAGCGAGTTCATGGAGAAGCACTCCGTGGCCCGCCTGATCGGCGCGCCGCCCGGCTACGTGGGCTATGAAGAGGGCGGCTACCTGACGGAGGCCGTGCGCCGCAAGCCCTACAGCGTGCTGCTGCTCGACGAGGTCGAGAAGGCGCACCCGGACGTGTTCAACGTGCTGCTCCAGGTGCTCGACGATGGCCGCCTGACCGATGGCCAGGGCCGTACCGTGGACTTCAAGAACACGGTGATCGTGATGACGAGCAACATCGGCTCGCACCTGATCCAGGCGATGGTCGGCCAGGACGCGGACGATGTAAAGGAAGCGGTCTGGGGGGAACTCAAGAACCATTTCCGACCCGAATTCCTCAACCGGATCGACGAGACGGTGGTGTTCCATGCGCTCGACGCGAAGAACATCGAAGCGATCGCGCGTATCCAATTGCAATTGCTGGAGGCGCGCCTGGCCCGGATGGACCTGCACCTGCAGGTGTCGCCCGGTGCGCTCGCGGAGCTCGCCAAGGTCGGCTTCGATCCGGTGTTCGGCGCCCGGCCGCTGAAGCGCGCGATCCAGCAGCGCATCGAGAACCCGCTCTCGAAACTGCTGCTGGAAGGCCGCTTTCCACCCAAGAGCGTGATCCCGGTGAGCGTCGATCCCGTACAGGAGCCTGGGGTCTTCCACTTCGGCGAACCGGCCGCGGTGGGGTAAGTTCGGCAGTTCACGGCCGGGCCGTCCATCGGGCGCCCCGGCCGGCCCTGAAGGAAAGGACGTGTTTTGAATGAATTCCTTGCCGGCCTGGTCCGGTGGATCGTGCGCCTGGCGGTCGTGGCCGCGGGCGCGGTGTTGTTCCTGAGCCTGCTGATCGTGGTGGCGCTGCTGGCGGTGGTGTGGGGCGCCCGGTCGCTCTGGGCCCGCCTCACCGGCCAGCCCGCCACGCCCTGGACGATGCGCATGGACCCGCGCGAGGGCTGGAGCACGGTATACCGCAGCACCGCGCGCTGGTCGGCTGCCGGCCGGCGAGCGCAGGCGGCCGACGGCGAGCCCGGCGCGCTGCGCTCGGCCGAGCTGCCCGGCGCCCGCGCGGACGTGGTCGACGTGCAGCCGCGCGAGCTGTCCGGAAAGGCGTGAGGCGGGGTGTGACCGGCTGGCACCGCCGCGGCAGGCCGGCATCCGTTCCGCACGCGCGCGTGCTGGCTTTTGGAGACGTCCATTTACATGGCGTTGCGAGGCCGCTACCTATGATGCCTGCATGACGCCCGACGACATCCGCCACCGATTCCAGCTCCAGCGGCAGGCCAGCCGGGAACAGCCCGAGACGCCGCTGCTGGTGCGGCGGGAGCGCCTGCTGCGCATGCGCAAGTTGCTGGACGAACACGGGCCGGCCCTCGCGGCGGCCGTGCAGGCCGATTTCGGCATCCGGTCGCCGCGCCTCACCGAAGTGGCCGACCTGTTCGTGCTGCGCACCCAGGTCGCCCACACGCTGCGGCACCTGGCGCGCTGGAGCAAGCCGCGCCGCGTGCACACGCCGCTGCACCTGCAGCCCGCGCATGCCTTCGTGCAGCGCCAGCCGCTCGGCGTGGTGGGCGTGATCGCTCCCTGGAACTACCCCGTGCAGCTCGCGCTCGGGCCCGCGATCTGCGCGCTCGCGGCGGGCAACCGGGTCATGCTCAAGCCCAGCGAGCTCACGCCGCACACCTCCGCCCAGCTCGCGGCGCTGGTGGCGCAGTTCTTCTCGCCCGATGAATTCTGCGTGGTGCAGGGCGATGCCGCCGTGGCGCAGCTGGTGGCGTCGCTGCCGTTCGACCACCTGGTGTTCACGGGCTCCACCGCCGTCGGGCGCAAGGTGGCGATGGCCGCCGCCGCGCACCTGACGCCCACCACGCTGGAGCTGGGCGGCAAGTCGCCCTGCATCCTGGATGCCGACTGCGACCTGCAGGATGCCGCGCTCAAGATCGCGCACGGCAAGCTGCTGAACGCCGGCCAGACCTGCGTGGCGCCCGACTACGTGCTGCTGCCGCGCGGCAGCGAGGCGGCGTTCGCGGAGGCCTACCGCGCGGCGGTGGCGAAGCTGTTCCCGTACTTCGAGGGCAACCCGGACTACGCCTCCATCATCCATTCGCGCCATCTGGCGCGCCTGCGCACCATGCTGCAGCAGGCGCAGACCCAGGGCGCGGAAGTGATCGTGCTCGAACCCGTGCCGGGATCGCCCCCGCCGCCGCCCCAGGGCATCGGCGACGGGGTGGCGCGGCAGATGCCGCCGGTGCTGGTGTTCAACGCCACGCTGCAGATGCAGATCATGCAGGAGGAGATCTTCGGGCCGGTGCTGCCGGTGCTCGGCTACGACCGCCTGCAGGACGCGATCGACCACATCAACTCCGGCCCGCGCCCCCTGGCGCTCTACTGGTTCGGCCGCAGCGAGGCGACGCGCGACGACGTGCTGCGGCGCACGGTGAGCGGCGGCGTCACGGTCAACGACACGCTGCTGCACGTCGTGCACGACAATCTGCCTTTCGGCGGCGTGGGCGACAGCGGCTGGGGGGCCTACCATGGCGAGACCGGCTTCCTGCGCTTTTGCCACCAGAAGCCGGTGCTGGTGCAGTCCCGCTGGTCGATGGGCCATCTGCTGCACCCTCCCTACGGCGCGCGTTTCGACCGCGTGCTCGGCCTGTTGCGGCGCTGGCTCTGACGGGCCTCCCGCGCCCGGCAGGGCGCTTTCCAGGGCGCGCTTTCACGACCGTTTTTCACGACCGTTTCCCCGTGCCCGGGCGGGCCTGCAGGCCCCGCGCGCGCCGGGGGCGAACATCCATGGTCTGGAGCTTCAAAACCAATTGCGCGACAATCGCGGGTTTTGCGTTCCGCACCCCCTTTCCTTTTTTTGTTTCGTCGCTCCCCATGTCCAGTATCCAGGCCAGTATTCAGGTTCGTCCCGCCACGCTCCGCGATGCCAAAGCCATTGCCCAGATCCACACGCAGTCCGCGATGGAAGCGTACCGCGGCCTTGTTCCCGACGACCAATTGAAAGCCATGTCGTCGGTCGAGAAACGCCAGGCCTACTGGCGCGAGGCCATCGAGTACTGCGAGCCGCAGGTCCAGGTGGCCGTGGAAGGCGACAAGATCGTCGGCTTCGTCGGCTTCGACCGTTCGCGCGATGCCAAGTCGCGCCCCACCACCGGCGAGATCTGGGCCATCTACGCGGCGCCCTCCCACTGGGACCAGGGCGTCGGCGTGGCCCTCTGGGATGCTGCGCGCGAAGGCCTGCAGCAGGAAGGCTGCACCAACGTGACCGCATGGGTGCCCATGCGCAACGAGCGCGCCCTGCGCTTCCACGAGCTCGCGGGCTTCAAGCGCGAGATGTCCACCGCCAAGACTGCCGTCATCGGCGGCGTGAAGATCGAGGAAGTGCGCCTGCAGCGCCCGATCAACTGAGGCGCTTTCCATGATCCACTGGACCCACGGCGGCGAGGACCGCAGCGCGCGCTGGCACTCCGAGGCCGGCGCCGCCGCGCCGCGCCGCGTGGTGCCGGCCGACGACACGCTGCCCGCGGATGCGGCCTACCGCATGGCCTGCGAGGGCACGGGGCTGCTCTGGCAGGGCGACTTCCAGAACGCCCGCCACCTGCTGCAGGCGCTCATGCGCCGGGCCGACGGACGCGGCAGGAAGCCGGGTGGCGCGCGCGGACGTGCGAAGGCATCCGCATCCACACCCGCACCGGACGGATCCGGACCGGCCCAGGCGTTCCACCTGCACCGGCAGGCCCAGGCACAGCGCGCCCGGGTGCTCGGCATGCTGCTCATCCCCGTGCAGGGCGACCACACCATCGCATTGCGCCGTGCACCCGACTGGCGTCCCGCGCTCGCCGAAGCCTGGGGCGCCCCGGACGGCACGCCGCGCGTGGTGGCGCTGCGCGAGCTGCTGGGCATCGTCGGCGCGCACGAGTGGCGCAAGAAGGGCGTGGAGGTGCCGGCGCTCGGCACGCCGCCGGGCAACCGCATCCATCCGCACTACGGCGTGTTCTCGCCCGTGCGCGGCGAGTACGTCGAACTCGTGGCGCAGGTGCCGCTGCCGGCGGGCGCGAAGGCGCTGGCGTTCGACATCGGCACCGGCACCGGCGTGCTCGCGGCCGTGCTGGCGCGGCGCGGCGTGCGCCGCGTGGTCGCGACCGACCAGGACCCGCGCGCCCTGCAGTGCGCCCGGGAGAACCTGCAGCGCCTGTCCGTGCTGCCGCAGGTGGATGTGCAGGAGGCCGATCTTTTTCCCGCAGGCCGCGCACCGCTCGTGGTCTGCAATCCGCCCTGGGTGCCTGCCCGGGCCGCCGCTCCGATCGAGCGCGCCGTGTACGACGAGGACAGCCGCATGCTGCGCGGCTTCCTCGGCGGCCTGGGTGCGCACCTGGAAACCGGCGGCGAAGGCTGGCTGATCCTGTCGGACCTGGCCGAGCACCTGGGGCTGCGTTCGCGCGCGCAGCTGCTCGCCTGGATCGAAGAGGCCGGGCTCCGCGTGCTGGGTCGCCACGACACGCGGCCCCGCCACGGCAAGGCGGCCGATCCGGCCGATCCGCTGCACGCCGCCCGAGCGGCGGAAGTCACGTCGCTCTGGCGGCTCGGCGCGGCCGCCTGACCGGCCCTGCGGGCCCCGTGCGCGGTCTCGCTGCGGCGCGGCGCTTCAGTCCTGCAGCGGCAGCAGCTGTTCCATGCGCTGGCGCACGGTCGCTGCACGCTCGGGGCCGGCCAGCAGTTCGATTTCCTCCAGGATGACCGCGCTCACGTCGAGCATGCTGTCGCGGTCCCGCGCGGCGCGCAGGGATTCCAGGAAGTGGTGGGAGAGTGTAGGGTTGCGGCGCGCGAACATGCGCTCGCAGATGTCGAAGAGGTACATGCGTGCGCCGGCCAGCGACCGCAGCGCGTTCGACGGCGCCGGCGTGGTTTCGGCCTGGGCTGCCGGCTGCGCGGTGGCCGGGCCCGCCGGCGCTCCGCGAGGGATGGACGGCGACAGCGGCATGCCTCCCGGCGCGTCGCCGGATGCCGGTCCGTCCTCGGCATCGCCCGCAGGCGCCAGATACCCATCGGCCAACAGCCGGCCCACGATGTCCTTGCCGGCACCGTGGTAGAGCGCCTCCAGTTCCCGCGCCGGCCGCCCTTCCGCCAGCAGCAGCAGGGAGCGTTCGCGCAGGCTCAGGGTGCGCACGCCCGGGGACAGTTCCAGCCGGGCCTTGTCGGTCTTCAGGAGCAGCATGGACGGGAAGGAGAGGGGGAAGGTGAGGGCGGACATTGGCGGACAATGGACGGCTGGCCGCATTCCACCGCACTCCGATGACGCCGCGATGACGCCGCGATGCCATCCCGCGCGCCGCCCGTCCGCCTGCGTGCCGGTCTCTCTGTCTTTCTCCGTTCTCCGCCGATGTCCCCTGCGCCCCTGCTGCTGCTCGCCCCCATGGAGGGGCTTCTCGATTTCGTGCTGCGCGACGTGCTCACGCGCGTGGGCGGGGTGGACCGCTGCGTCTCCGAGTTCATCCGCATCACCGGCACGCTGCTGCCGGACAAGGTGTTCCTGCGCTACATCCCGGAGCTGCGCAACGGCGGCCGCACGGCGGCGGGCGTGCCGGTGCGCGCGCAACTGCTCGGGTCCGATCCGGTCAGCATGGCCGAGAACGCCGCGCGGCTCGCTGCTTTAGGTCCCGAGGGCATCGACCTGAATTTCGGTTGCCCGGCCAAGGTGGTGAACCGCCACGGCGGCGGCGCGGCGCTGCTGCGCGAGCCCGAGCGCATCGCCGCGGTGGTGGCGGCCGTGCGCCGCGCGGTGCCGCCGCACCTGCCGGTGTCGGCCAAGATGCGGCTCGGCTACGACGACACCTCGCTCGCCCGCGAATGCGCGCAGGCGGCCGAGGCGGGCGGTGCCTGCGAACTGGTGGTGCACGCCCGCACCAAGGCCGACGGCTACCGGCCTCCGGCCTACTGGGAGCTGATCGCGCCGCTGCGCTCGGCCGTGCGCATTCCGGTGATCGCGAACGGCGAGATCTGGACCGTGGCCGATGCGATGCGCTGCCGCGATCGGTCGGGCGGCGACGCGCTGATGCTGGGCCGGGGCATCGTGGCCGATCCCGGCCTGGCGCTCGCCATCCGCGCGGCCGATGCGGGCCGGCCCGATGCGCCCGCCCTGGCCTGGGAGGCGCTGCTTCCGCAACTGGGCGTGTTCTGGCGCACGGTCTGCGAAGACCTCGAACCCCGCCAGCGCGCGGGGCGGCTCAAGCAGTGGCTCAACCTGCTGCGCCGGCGCTTTCCCGAGGCCGAGGCCGCCTACCAGCATGTGCGCACGGAAACCGACCAGCGCACGATCACCGCATGGGTGCAGGCGCAGGCCGGCGCCGCGTGAGCGGCTCTGAGAGCCGTTAACACGGCCCAGCGAAGCGGTTCTGGCGAGGCGCCGCATCGCAGGCAGTACGAGCAGTACGACAAGGTGCGGCAACGACGCCAGAAGGGTCGTGTTAGCTGCTCTACAGCAGGTGGTCCGGCGCCAGCGGGCCCAGCAGCTGCAGCAGCAACCGCAGTCCGGCGCTGGCATCGGGGTCGTGGCGCGCATCCTGCAGGCCGCTGCCCTCGGGGGCGCGCCACACCAGGCCGCCGTCCTCGGCACGCTCCACGCGCCAGGAAGCCTCGCGCATGGCGGCCTCGATCTGGTCCGAGGCCTTGCGCGAGAGCGTGCGGCTCTGGATCAGCAGCGCGATCTCGGTGTTCTGCAACTGCGAGCGAAGATCCAGGTTCATCGAACCCACGACGAGCAGCTTCCCGTCCAGCACCAGTACCTTCGAATGCAGCATCGCGCGCGAGCTGCCCGCGGCGCTGGCGCCGGAGCTGCCGAAGGCGGATTTCACGCCGGCCTGCTCGCTGCGCAGCTCGTAGAGTTCGATCCCCATCGATAGCAGTTCCTCGCGGTGCCGCGCATAGCCCACGTGCGCGATGGGCGCGTCGTTGGAGGCGAGCGAATTGGTGAGCACCCGGATGCGCACGCCCCGGGCGCGGGCATCCGCGAACGCGCGCTTCATGTCGTCGCCGGGCACGAAGTAGGGCGAGATCACGAGCAGGTCCTGACGGGCCTGGCCCAGCAGGTGGAGCAGTCCGTCCACCACGGTGTCGCCCGCGGCGGCGCTCTCGGCCGATGGCTGCAGCGGCGCTGCTGGTGGCGCGGCGGATGCGGCCCGGCGTGGGCCCTCGCCGGGAGTGGAACTTCTCGTGGAGGGACCGCGCACGTCCAGCGCGGTGCCCGGCGGGGTGCTGCGGATGCTGGCGGGCTCCCCCTCGGCGGCGATCTTGGCCGGGCGGTCCGCCAGGAGAACCGCTGGCGCCCAGACGAAGGCCGCCGAGCCGAGGTCCATCGCCTGCTCGTTCCAGACGCGCGCCCGCTGCTCCGCGGTAGGGCCGCTGCCCGCGGGGCGCGGTTCGCCGTCCGGCGGCCTGGGGCCTCCCGCTTCGGAGGGGCCGTCGTCCGGCGCCTGCGTGCCGGGGCCATCGCCTTGCGGCCCCGCGCGCTGGTATCGGCCCACGGTCTGCTCCCGCAGGCGTGCGAGTTCCTCGCGGGTGATGAGCGACTGCACGGGATAGGCGCGCGGATTGTTCCAGTAGGTGTCGAAGCTGCGCGACATCTCCGCCACGATCGGGCCCGCGGCCAGCACGTCCAGGTCCACGAAGTTGCCCGAATCTGCCTGGCCGAAATAGGCGTCGCCCAGGTTGCGCCCGCCCGTCACGCCCATCACGTTGTCGGCGATGAACAGTTTGTTGTGCATGCGCTGCTGCACCCGCGAGAAATCGGTGATCGATCCCCAGAGCCGCCCCACCATGGAGGCGCGCGATCCCGCCACGGGATTGAACATGCGCATCTCGATGTTCGGCTGGAAGGCCAGGCCCATGACCAGCGCATTGCGCCCGGTGCTGTGGAAATCGTCCAGCAGCACGCGCACGCGCACGCCGCGCTGCGCCGCCGCCACCACGCCGCGCAGCAGCCGTTCGCTGCTGGCGTCCGCATGGATGGCGTAGTACTGCAGGTCCAGCGTCTTCTGCGCGGCATCCACCAGCGCGAGGCGGCTGCCGTAGGCATCCTGCGGCCCGCTCAGCAGCACGAAGCCCGAGGTGGTGCGGGCGCCGGCGGCCTGCCGGCGTTCCTGCGCGATGCGGGCGAGCGGGGTGTCGGCCACGTCGGAGGCGGGCAGGGCACGGGATTCGGGCCGCTCCACGTTCTGCGGAAGGCCCGAGCAGGCGGCGGTGGCGAGCACGATCGCCAGGGCGGCGAGCCAGCGGCCGAAGGCGGCCCGGGAGCGAAGGGAGAGGACGAAGCCTTCAGGCATGGGAATCCTGCGGAGCGCGGATGCGGGGTGCCTGAGGTATAGCGCGGCCGCTGCCGACGAGTTGTCGGACAACGCGCCGGGGCAGGGGACGGGAGCGCGGCATTCGGGCGCTGTTCCACGCTGCGGCGCGGCCCCGCATGCGCACGGTCCGCGTGCCGCGTCGGCGAGGCTGCCGGTCAGCGCCGCGCGTAGCCCAGGCAGGCGCCCGCGTTGGGCAGTCCCTTGCATTCCCGCAGCAGCCGGCGCTCCCGCTGGGCGGGCGTTTCTCCGGACGAGTACACCGGGCTGTTGCGGACGCGCGGTGGCTTGTTGCGGGCCCGGGCCTTCGCTTGGGCCCGGGGCTGGGGCCGGGCCTGGTCTGCGGCTTGCGAAGCGGCAGGCCCGTTTCCGGGCGTGGCGCCCTCGCCGGGCGCAGCGGCCGCCGCGCCGGCGAGCAGCGCGCCCGCGAGGAGCAGGGCAGCGCGTACAGTGCTCTTGTTGGCTTGCATGGGGAAGTCCTCCAGCTCGACAATGTACTCCCATGGCGCCCTCTGCGGAGGGCTCCATGCCTTTCACGCCGTCCCCGCCCGTTGCCACACGCCATGCGCCATACCCTTGCCACCCTCGAAGAATCCAAGATCCGCGAAGTCGCCAACGCCGGCATGGGCCGGGGGGACGTGCTCCCCTTCTGGTTCGGCGAGAGCGACGAGACCACGCCGGAGGTGGTGACCGAGGCCGCCGTCGCCTCGCTGCGCGCGGGCGAGACCTTCTATGCGCACAACCTCGGCCTGCCCGTGCTGCGCGAGCGCATCGCCGCCTACATGGCCGGCCTGCACGGCCCCGCGATCGATGCCGGGCGCATCGCCGTCACCTCCGGCGGCGTCAACGGCCTGATGCTGGCCGCCCAGGCCCTGGTCGATGCGGGCGACGAGGTGGTCGCCGTGACGCCGGTATGGCCCAACCTGGTGGCGCAGCCGCAGGTCATGGGCGCCCGCCTGCGCAGCGTGCCGCTGCGACCGCGCGCGGACGGCGCCTGGGAACTCGACATGCAGGCCCTGAAGAGCGCCGTGACGCCGGCCACGCGGCTCCTGGTGGTGAACGCGCCGAACAATCCCACGGGCTGGACGCTGTCGGCCGCCGAGCAGCGCGAGATCCTCGGCCACTGCCGGGCCACCGGCACCTGGATCCTCGCCGACGAGGTGTACGAGCGCCTCTACTACGAGCCCACGCCCCACGGGTGCGCGCCGAGCTTCCTCGACATCGCCGCGCCGGACGACCGGCTGGTGGTGGTGCACAGCTTCTCCAAGAGCTTCCTGATGACGGGCTGGCGGCTGGGCTGGCTCGTCATGCCGCCCGCGCTCACCCACCCCATGGGCAAGCTCATCGAGTTCAACACCTCGTGCACGAGCGTGTTCACGCAGCGCGGCGGCGTGGCGGCGCTCGAGCACGCCGGGGAGATCGTGCCGCGCGTCACCGGCCACATGCGGCGGTGCCGCGACACCCTCTTGCCCCTGCTGCAGGCGGTGCCCGGCGTGCATGCGCATGCGGCCAGCGGCGGGATGTACGCCTTCTTCCGCATCGACGGCCACGGCGACGCGATGGCCACCGCCAAGCGCCTCGTGGCGGAGGCCGGCCTGGGCCTGGCGCCCGGCAATGCCTTCGGGCCGGAAGGGGAGGGCTGGCTGCGCTGGTGCTTCGCCTCGCGCGACCCCGGCCGGCTGGCCGAAGGGGTGGATCGGCTGCGCACATGGCTCGAAAAGGGCGGCGCGGTATAATCCCAGGGTTTTGCATGGTGCAAGACGCACGCCGCAGGCCGTTCCAGCCGGCGGCGCAAGTCAAAACCTGGGGCTTCGCAGCTGCGCCACGCGCACGCCGCACGGCCCCGACACTCAAGGAAAAACAATGATCGCATCCTCCATCAAGGCCGAAGTCATCAAGGACAACGCCCGCGCCGCCAACGACACCGGCAGCCCGGAAGTCCAGGTGGCCCTGCTCACGGCCCGCATCAACGAGCTGACCCCCCACTTCAAGCAGCACGCCAAGGACCACCACGGCCGCCGCGGCCTGCTGCGCATGGTGAGCCGCCGCCGCAAGCTGCTGGACTACCTCAAGGCCAAGGACGCCGACCGCTACACGGCCCTGATCGCCAAGCTCGGCCTGCGCAAGTAAGCGCATTCGCATGCAGGAACGCCTGGGTTAGCACGCTGACTCAGGCGTTTTCTACTTCGGAGCCGCAATAGCAGAGCGAAGCTGTGTCATTCCAATGGCCCTGGGGCTGACCACCCGGGGCTTCAGGTCCACTGGAATGGCATCGTGTTCTGAATTGCCCTCCGGCCCCCGCCGGCCTCGTTGGCCGGCATCCACACCGAAGCATAGGAAACACGCATGACCATCTTCAACAAAGTCACCAAGTCCTTCCAGTGGGGCGACAAGACCGTCGTCATGGAAACCGGCGAAATCGCCCGCCAGGCCAACGGCGCCGTGCTGGTCGAGATCGACGGCACCGTCATCCTCGCCACCGTGGCGGCCTCCAAGTCGGCCAAGCCCGGCCAGGACTTCTTCCCCCTGACGGTGGACTACATCGAGAAGACCTATGCCGCCGGCAAGATCCCCGGCAGCTTCTTCAAGCGCGAAGCCAAGCCCAGCGAGCACGAAACGCTGACCAGCCGCCTGATCGACCGCCCGATCCGCCCGCTGTTCCCCGAAGGCTTCCTGAACGAAGTGCACGTGGTCATCCACACCGTGTCGCTCAACCCGGAAGTCGATGCCGACATCGCCGCCATGATCGGCGTGAGCGCTGCGCTGGCGATCTCCGGCATCCCGTTCGCCGGCCCGATCGGTGCCGCGCGCGTGGGCTACATCAACGGCGAATACGTGCTGAACCCGGGCCAGACCGCCCGCAAGAATTCGCAGATGGACCTGGTCGTCGCCGGCACCGAAGCCGCCGTGCTGATGGTCGAGTCCGAAGCCCAGCAGCTCAGCGAGGAAATCATGCTGGGCGGCGTGGTGTTCGGCCACGAGCAGGCCAACATCGCCATCAACGCCATCCATGAGCTGGTGCGCGACGCCGGCAAGCCCGTGTGGGACTGGCAGGCGCCCGCCGAAGACGAAGCCTTCGTCGCCAAGGTCAAGGGCCTGGCCGAAGAGAAGCTGCGCGCCGTCTACCAGATCCGCAGCAAGCAGGCCCGCACGCAGGCCCTGCGCGAAGCCAACGCCAGCGTGATGGAAGCGCTCAAGGCCAGCGGCGAGCCGTTCGACGCCGGCAAGGTGGGCGACCTGCTGTTCGCCATCGAGTCGAAGATCGTCCGCAGCCAGATCCTGGCCGGCGAGCCCCGCATCGACGGCCGCGATACGCGCACCGTGCGCCCCATCGAGATCCGCAGCTCCGTGCTGCCCCGCACGCACGGCTCCGCGCTGTTCACGCGCGGCGAGACGCAGGCGCTGGTGGTCTCCACGCTGGGCACCGAGCGCGACGCGCAGCGCATCGACGCGCTGGCCGGCGAGTTCGAAGACCGCTTCATGTTCCACTACAACATGCCTCCCTTCGCCACGGGTGAAGTGGGCCGCATGGGCTCCACGAAGCGCCGCGAGATCGGCCACGGCCGCCTGGCCAAGCGCGCGCTGGTCGCCGTGCTGCCGAACAAGGAAGAATTCCCCTACACGATCCGCGTGGTGTCCGAGATCACCGAGTCCAACGGCTCGTCCTCGATGGCATCGGTGTGCGGCGGCTGCCTGTCGATGATGGACGCCGGCGTGCCGATGAAGGCCCACGTGGCCGGCATCGCCATGGGCCTGATCAAGGAAGACAACCGCTTCGCGGTGCTGACCGACATCCTGGGCGACGAGGACCACCTCGGCGACATGGACTTCAAGGTGGCCGGCACCACGGCCGGCATCACCGCCCTGCAGATGGACATCAAGATCCAGGGCATCACCAAGGAAATCATGCAGGTCGCCCTGGCCCAGGCCAAGGAAGCCCGCCTGCACATCCTCGGCAAGATGCAGGAAGCGATGGGCGAGGCCAAGACCGAGGTCTCCAGCTTCGCGCCCAAGCTCTACACGATGAAGATCAACCCCGAGAAGATCCGCGACGTGATCGGCAAGGGCGGCGCCGTGATCCGCGCGCTGACGGAAGAGACCGGTTGCCAGATCAACATCGAGGAAGATGGCACGATCACCATCGCCGCGACCGATGCCGAGAAGGCCGACGTCGCCAAGAAGCGCATCGAGCAGATCACGGCCGAGGTCGAGATCGGCAAGATCTACGAAGGCCCCGTGGTCAAGATCCTCGACTTCGGCGCGCTGATCAACCTGCTGCCCGGCAAGGACGGCCTGCTGCACATCAGCCAGATCGCCCATGAGCGCGTGGAAAAGGTCACCGACTACCTGACCGAAGGCCAGGTCGTGAAGGTCAAGGTGCTCGAGACCGACGAGAAGGGCCGCGTGAAGCTGTCCATGCGCGCACTGCTGGACCGCCCCATGGGCGACAGCGGCCGTCCGGCACCCGCCGAGCGGGGTGATCGCGGTGACCGTGGCGACCGTCCGGAGCGCGGCGAACGCCGTGAGCGCCGCGAACCCGCCGGCGCCGACCAGCAGCAGCAACAGCAGCAGTCCACCGGCACGGGCGAGCAGCCCGGCCAGCTGGATGCCTGAGCGCCCGCGCCGCCGCACCGCGGCGGCGACCGGCCGGCCCGGCCCTGCGCCGGCCGGCCCCTCTGAAACCTGACATTCCTGGGAATCCAGTATGGCGACCACCATGCGTGCCGTGGAAATCACGGGCCCCGGCGGCCCGGAAGTGCTGCGCCTCGCCGAGCGGCCCGTGCCGCAGGCCGGCGCCGGCGAGCTGCTGATCCGCATCGCGGCCAGCGGCATCAACCGGCCCGACGTGCTGCAGCGCAAGGGGCAGTACGCGCCCCCGCCCGGCGCGTCCGACCTGCCCGGGCTCGAAGTGGCGGGCACCATCGCGCAAGGCGATGCGTCGGCCATGGCCGCGGCCGGCCTGAAGGTCGGCGACCGCGTGTGCGCGCTCCTGGCCGGCGGCGGCTATGCCGAATGGTGCGTGGCACCCGTCGCGCAGTGCCTGCCCGCGCCGGAAGGCTGGAGCGACGTGGAGGCCGCCTCGCTCCCCGAGACCTTCTTCACTGTCTGGAGCAACGTGTTCGACCGCGGCCGCCTCGCATCCGGCGAAACCCTGCTGGTGCAGGGCGGCAGCAGCGGCATCGGCGTGACGGCCATCCAGCTCGGCCGCGCCTTCGGCGCCACGGTGATCGTGACGGCGGGCTCGGACGAGAAGTGCCGCACCTGCCTGGAGCTCGGCGCCCACCACGCCATCAACTACAAGACCCAGGACTTCGTGGCCGAGGTCCGGCGCATCACCGAGGGCCGCGGCGTGGACGTGGTGCTCGACATGGTGGCGGGCGACTACGTGGCGCGCGAGGTCGAGTGCCTCGCCGAGGACGGCCGGCTCGTGATCATCGCGGTGCAGGGCGGCGTGCAGTCGTCCTTCAACGCGGGGCTGGTGCTGCGCCGCCGCCTCACCGTGACGGGCTCGACGCTGCGTCCCCGTCCGGTCGCGTTCAAGGGCGCCATCGCGGCGGCCCTGCGCGAGCGGGTGTGGCCGCTGCTGTCGGCAGGCACCGTGCGGCCCGTGGTGCACAGCACCTTCCCGGCGGCCGAGGCGTCCCGCGCCCACGAACTCATGGAGTCGAGCCAGCATGCCGGCAAGATCGTTTTGACGTGGACAGCATGACAAAGAAGAAACTCATCGCGGGCAACTGGAAGATGAACGGCGCCCTGGGCGCCAATGCCGCGCTGCTGCAGGCGCTGCGCGGCGGCCTGGAGGCGGGCGCCCACCAGAACGTGGACGTGGCCGTGGCGGTGCCGGCGGCCTACCTCGCGCAGGTGCAGGGCCTGGCCGAGGGCTCGGCCATCGCGCTGGCGGCGCAGGACGTGTCGCGGCACGAAGCGGGTGCCTACACGGGCGAGGTCTCCGCGGCGATGCTGCAGGAATTCGGCGTGCGCTACGTGCTGGTCGGCCATTCCGAGCGCCGCCAGTACCACGGCGAGACCGACGAGCAGGTGGCCGAGAAGGCCCAGCGCGCGCTCGCTGCCGGCATCACGCCGGTGGTGTGCGTGGGCGAGACGCTGGCCGAGCGCGAGGCCGGTCAGACCGAGGCCGTGGTCAAGCGCCAGCTGGCCGCGGTCATCCACCTGAACGGCCATTGCATCAGCGAGACCGTGGTGGCCTACGAGCCCGTCTGGGCCATCGGCACGGGCCGCACCGCCACGCCCGAGCAGGCGCAGCAGGTGCACGCGGTGCTGCGCGCCCAGCTGGCCGCGGCCAGCGAGCATGCGGACCGCATCCGCCTGCTCTACGGCGGCAGCATGAACGCCGCGAACGCGGCCGCCCTGCTGGCCCAGCCCGACATCGACGGCGGCCTCGTGGGCGGTGCGTCGCTCAAGGCCCAGGACTTTTTGCAGATCATCGCAGCGGCCGCCTGAGCGGCGCCGCGCGAACCAACCGGAGTAGAGAAGAAATGAATGTGCTCGTGAATGTGATCCTGGCCGTGCAGATGCTGGCCGCGCTGGCGATGATCGGCCTCGTGCTCATCCAGCACGGCAAGGGTGCCGACATGGGGGCGGCCTTCGGCAGCGGCAGCTCCGGCAGCCTGTTCGGTGCCAGCGGCAGCGCGAACTTCCTGTCGCGCTCGACGGCCGTGCTGGCCGGCGTGTTCTTCGTCGCGACGCTCGCTCTGGCATACTTCGGCAATGTGCGCCCCGCAGGCGTGGGCAGCGTGCTGGAGTCGCCGGCCGCCGCTCCTGCGGCCGTGCAGCCCCTGGCGCCCGCGTCGAATCCGGCCGCTGCCGTGCCCGCTCCGGTGCCCGCAGCACCGGCTTCTGGCGCAGCGCAGATCCCGACAAAATAATTGTCGGAAAAGTTACCGATTCATAAGGAGTCGGGTTTTTCCGGAGTAGAATTCCGGATTGTCTGGAAAGCCAAACAACCCTTCGGGTTCCTCATGCCATCCAGATGCAGACATCAGCCGTCGTGGTGAAATTGGTAGACACGCTATCTTGAGGGGGTAGTGGCGAAAGCTGTGCGAGTTCGAGTCTCGCCGACGGCACCAACACACAAGCAAGCCCGCCCGGCCATTCCTCTTTCGCGGGAATGGGGGGTGCGGCCCCAGCGGTGGGTACCCCTCCAGATGAACCTCGATCAATACCTCCCCGTTCTTCTGTTCATCCTGGTCGGCATCGGAGTGGGGGTGGTGCCCCTGGTCCTCGGCTACGTGCTGGGCCCCAACCGGCCCGATGCGGCCAAGAACTCTCCCTACGAGTGTGGCTTCGAGGCGTTCGAAGACGCGCGCATGAAGTTCGACGTGCGCTACTACCTCGTCGCCATCCTCTTCATTCTTTTCGATCTGGAAATCGCATTCCTCTTCCCGTGGGCGGTCGCGCTGCACGAGGTGGGAATGACGGGTTTCGTCGCGGTCATCGTCTTCCTGGCCATCCTGGTCGTGGGCTTCGCCTACGAGTGGAAAAAGGGTGCCCTGGATTGGGAATGACCGGGCTTCACAAGGAACGACACGATGATTGAAGGCGTGATGAAGGAAGGCTTCATCACCACGAGCTATGACTCCGTGGTGAACTGGGCCAAGACCGGATCGCTGTGGCCCATGACCTTCGGTCTGGCCTGCTGCGCCGTCGAGATGATGCATGCCGCCGCGGCGCGCTACGACATCGGCCGCTTCGGCGCCGAGGTGTTCCGTGCGAGCCCCCGGCAGTCCGATCTGATGATCGTGGCCGGCACGCTCTGCAACAAGATGGCCCCGGCCCTGCGCAAGGTGTACGACCAGATGTCGGAGCCGCGCTGGGTGATCTCCATGGGCTCCTGCGCCAACGGCGGCGGCTACTACCACTACAGCTACTCGGTGGTGCGCGGCTGCGACCGCATCGTGCCGGTGGACGTGTACGTGCCGGGCTGCCCGCCGACCGCGGAAGCGCTCATCTACGGGATCATCCAGCTCCAGCAGAAGATCCGCCGCACCCAAACCATCGCCCGCGTCTGAAGGGTTCCAGCATGACAGCCATTGCCATCCGACCCGAGGCTCTGCGGGATGCGGTCGCCGCTGCGCTCGGCGACAAGGCGCGCGACATCGTGCTCGCGCTCGACGAACTCACGGTGACCGTCTCGGCCGCCGACTACGTGGCTGCGATGCAGCTGCTGCGCGACGCGCCCGGCTGCCGGTTCGAGCAGCTCATGGACCTGTGCGGCGTCGATTACTCCACCTACGGCGACGTGGGCACGGAAGGCCCGCGCTATGCCGTGGTGTCGCATCTGCTGTCGGTGAGCCTCAACCAGCGCGTGCGCGTGAAGGTGTTCTGCCCCGACGACGACTTCCCCGTCGTGGCGTCGGTGTCCGGCATCTGGAACTCCGCCAACTGGTACGAGCGCGAGGCCTTCGACCTCTACGGCATCGTGTTCGACGGCCACGACGACCTGCGCCGCATCCTGACCGACTACGGCTTCATCGGCCATCCGTTCCGCAAGGACTTCCCGCTGTCGGGCCACGTCGAGATGCGCTACGACACCGAGGCGCGCCGCGTGGTGTACGAGCCGGTGTCGATCGAGCCGCGCGAGATCACGCCCCGCATCATCCGCGAAGAAAAGTATGGAGGCCTGCACTGAGGCGCTCCGCGCTCTCGGGCAATCCACGATGGCTGAAATCAAGAACTACTCCCTGAACTTTGGTCCGCAGCACCCGGCCGCGCACGGCGTGCTGCGGCTGGTGCTCGAGCTCGACGGCGAAGTCGTCCAGCGCGCCGACCCCCACATCGGCCTGCTGCACCGCGCCACCGAGAAGCTCGCCGAGCACAAGACCTTCATCCAGTCGCTGCCCTACATGGACCGGCTGGACTACGTCTCGATGATGTGCAACGAGCACGCGTACTGCCTGGCCATCGAGAAGCTGCTGGGCATCGACGTGCCGCTGCGCGCGCAGTACATCCGCGTGATGTTCTCCGAGATCACGCGCCTGCTGAACCACCTGATGTGGCTCGGCTCGCACGGAAACGATTGCGGCAGCTCCACCATCCTGATCTACACGTTCCGCGAGCGGGAAGACCTGTTCGACATGTACGAGGCGGTGTCGGGCGCGCGCATGCACGCGGCCTACTTCCGTCCGGGCGGCGTGTACCGCGACCTGCCGGACACGATGCCCCAGTACACGGCGAACAAGATCCGCAACGCCAAGGCGATCGAGGTGCTGAACCAGAACCGCCGCGGCTCGCTGCTGGACTTCATCGACGACTTCACGCAGCGCTTCCCCAAGTGCGTGGACGAGTACGAGACCCTGCTGACGGACAACCGCATCTGGAAGCAGCGCACCGTCGACATCGGCATCGTCACGCAGGAGCGTGCGCTGAACCTCGGCATGACGGGCCCGATGCTGCGCGGCTCGGGCATCGCCTGGGACCTGCGCAAGAAGCAGCCCTACGACGCCTACGACCGCATGGAATTCGACATTCCCGTGGGCAAGACCGGCGACTGCTACGACCGCTACCTCGTGCGCGTGCAGGAGATGCGCCAGTCCAACCGCATCATCAAGCAGTGCGTGGACTGGCTGCGCGCCAACCCCGGCCCCGTCATCACCGACAACCACAAGGTGGCGCCGCCGTCGCGCGAGTCGATGAAATCGAACATGGAAGAGCTGATCCACCATTTCAAGCTCTTCACCGAAGGTTTCCGCGTGCCCGAGGGCGAGGCCTATGCCGCCGTCGAGCACCCGAAGGGCGAGTTCGGCATCTACCTGGTGAGCGACGGCGCCAACAAGCCGTACCGGCTCAAGATCCGCGCGCCGGGCTTCGCCCACCTCGCGACCCTCGACGAGATGGCGCGCGGGCACATGATTGCCGATGCCGTGGCCATCATTGGCACGATGGACATCGTGTTCGGAGAGATTGACCGATGAGTACCGTATCGAACCAAGCCGCCGGCGCTTCGCCGGTGACCGAGGCGACGCGTGCGCGCTTCGCCCGCGAAGTGGCCAAGTACCCGCCGGAGCAGAAGCAGTCCGCCGTGATGGCCTGCCTGGCCATCGTGCAGCAGGAGCAGGGCTGGGTCAGCGCCGAGAGCGAGGCTGTGATCGCCGAGGTCCTGGGCATGCCCCAGATCGCCGTGCACGAAGTCACGACCTTCTACAACATGTACAACCAGCAGCCGCTGGGCAAGTACAAGCTGAACGTCTGCACCAACCTGCCGTGCCAGCTGCGCGACGGGCAGAAGGCGCTGCACCACCTCGAGAAGAAGCTCGGCATCACCATGGGCGAGACCACGCCCGACGGCCTGTTCACGCTGCAGCAGTGCGAATGCCTGGGCGCATGCGCCGATGCGCCCGTGATGCTGGTGAACGACCGCACGATGTGCAGCTTCATGGACAACGAAAAGCTCGACCAGCTCGTGGACGGCCTGCGCCAGGCGGAGGGACAGGCATGACCACCGCAGCACAGATCCTCTCGCAGTTCCAGGCCACGGGCGTCCAGACCTGCTTCCACGACCGCCACATCGAGCCGCAGATCTACGCGGGCCTCGACGGCACGAACTGGAGCATCAAGGACTACGAGGCGCGCGGCGGCTACCAGGCCCTGCGCAAGATCCTCGGCACCGACGGCGGCGAGCCGATGACGCAGGACCAGGTCATCGCCACCGTCAAGGAATCCGGCCTGCGCGGCCGCGGCGGCGCGGGCTTCCCGACGGGCCTGAAGTGGAGCTTCATGCCCCGCTCGTTCCCGGGCCAGAAATACCTCGTCTGCAATTCCGACGAGGGCGAGCCGGGCACCTGCAAGGACCGCGACATCCTGCAGTTCAACCCGCACATCGTCATCGAGGGCATGATCATCGCGGCCTTCGCGATGGGCATCTCGGTGGGCTACAACTACATCCACGGCGAGATCTTCCAGACCTACGACCGCTTCGAGGAAGCGCTGGAAGAGGCGCGCGCGGCCGGCTACCTGGGCGACAGGATCCTGGGCAGCGGCTTCAGCTTCCAGCTGCACGCCGCCCACGGCTTCGGTGCCTACATCTGCGGCGAAGAAACCGCGCTGCTCGAATCGCTGGAAGGCAAGAAGGGCCAGCCGCGCTTCAAGCCGCCGTTCCCGGCCAGCTTCGGCCTGTACGGCAAGCCCACCACGATCAACAACACCGAGACCTTCGCGGCGGTGCCCTGGATCATCCGCAACGGCGGCGCGGCCTACCTGGCCTGCGGCAAGCCGAACAACGGCGGCACCAAGATCTTCTCGGTGTCCGGCGACGTGGAGAAGCCCGGCAACTACGAAGTGCCCATGGGCACGCCGTTCGCCAAGCTGCTGGAACTCGCCGGCGGCGTGCGCAAGGGCCGCCAGCTGAAGGCCGTGATCCCGGGCGGTTCGTCCGCACCGGTGCTGCCCGCGTCCATCATCATGGAATGCACGATGGACTACGACTCCATCGCCAAGGCCGGCTCGATGCTGGGCTCGGGCGCCGTGATCGTCATGGACGACTCGCGCAGCATGGTCGAGAGCCTGCTCCGCCTGTCGTACTTCTATTCGCACGAGTCCTGCGGCCAGTGCACGCCCTGCCGCGAGGGCACGGGCTGGATGTGGCGCGTGATCGACCGCATCCAGCACGGCCTGGGCCGCGAAGGCGACCTGGACCTGCTTAACTCGGTGGCGGACAACATCCAGGGGCGCACCATCTGCGCCCTGGGCGACGCGGCGGCGATGCCGGTGCGCGCCATGATCAAGCACTTCCGTCCGGAATTCGAGGCGCTGATCCGCAACAAGACGAGCCCCCAGGCTCCGGCCTCCGCCTGATCGCGAGAAGAACGCATATGGTTGAAATCGAACTCGACGGGAAGAAGGTGGAAGTCGCCGAAGGCTGCATGGTGATGCATGCGGCCGAGAAGGCGGGCACCTACATCCCTCATTTCTGCTATCACAAGAAGCTCTCCATCGCCGCCAACTGCCGCATGTGCCTGGTGGACGTGGAGAAGGCTCCCAAGCCGATGCCGGCCTGCGCCACGCCCGTGACGCAGGGCATGATCGTGCGCACCAAGAGCGACAAGGCCATCAAGGCCCAGCAGTCGGTCATGGAATTCCTGCTGATCAACCACCCGCTGGACTGCCCGATCTGCGACCAGGGCGGCGAGTGCCAGCTGCAGGATCTGGCCGTGGGCTATGGCGGCTCTTCCTCGCGCTACGAGGAAGAGAAGCGCGTGGTGTTCCACAAGGACGTCGGCCCGCTGATCTCCATGGAGGAGATGACCCGCTGCATCCACTGCACCCGCTGCGTGCGCTTCGGCCAGGAAGTGGCCGGCGTGATGGAGCTGGGCATGATCCACCGCGGCGAGCATTCCGAGATCACCACCGTGGTGGGCGATACCGTGGACTCCGAGCTGTCGGGCAACATGATCGACATCTGCCCCGTGGGCGCGCTCACGAGCAAGCCGTTCCGCTACAGCGCCCGCACCTGGGAGCTGTCGCGCCGCAAGTCGGTCAGCCCGCACGACTCCACCGGCGCCAACCTGATCGTCCAGGTCAAGAACCACAAGGTCATGCGCGTCGTCCCGTTCGAGAACGAGGACGTGAACGAGTGCTGGATCGCCGACCGCGACCGCTTCTCGTACGAAGCGCTGAACGGTCCCGACCGCCTCACCAAGCCCATGCTCAAGCAGGGCGGCCAGTGGAAGGAAGTGGACTGGCAGACGGCGCTCGAATACGTGGCCAACGGCCTGCGCGGCGTCCAGTCCGAGCACGGTGCCCAGAGCATCGGCGCGCTGGTCAGCCCGCACAGCACGCTGGAAGAGCTGCACCTCGCCACGCTGCTGGTGCGCGGCCTGGGCAGCGACAACATCGACTACCGCCTGCGCAATGCCGAATTCCCGGCGTCCGAAGGCGTGCGCTGGCTGGGCATGCCGATCGCGGCGCTCTCCACGCTGCAGTCGGTGCTGGTCGTGGGCTCCAACCTGCGCAAGGAACATCCGCTGTTCGCGCAGCGCATCCGCCAGGCGGCCCGCAAGGGCTGCGCGGTGAGCGCGCTGAACTCCGCCGCCTACGACTGGGCCATGCCGATGGCGCAATCCATCGTGGCACCCGCCGGTGAGTGGGCCGCCGCCCTGGCCGACATCGCGGCCGCCGTGGCCCAGGAGCGTGGCGTGGCCGCGCCCGTGGCCTCCGGCCGTGCGACCGATGCGGCACTGGCCGTGGCGCGTTCGCTCGCGTCCGGCGAAGGCCACGCCGTGCTGCTCGGCAATGCCGCCGCGCACCATGCCCAGGCGTCGTCGCTGCTGGCGCTGGCCCAGTGGATCGGCGCGCAGACCGGCGCCGTGGTCGGCTACCTGACCGAAGCGGCCAACACCGTCGGCGCGCAGTTCGTGGGCGCACAGCCCCGCCAGGGCGGGCTCGACGCCGGCCGCATGCTGGCCGGCGGCCTGAAGGCCGCGCTGCTGCTCAATACCGAGCCGGTGCACGACTCCGCCGCCGGTGCGCGCGCCGCAGAGGCGCTCGCACAGGCCGAGATGGTCGTGACGCTCAGCCCGTTCAAGACCAACCTGGAATTCAGCGACGTGCTGCTGCCCATCGCTCCGTTCACCGAAACCTCCGGCAGCTTCGTGAATGCCGAAGGGCGCCTGCAGGGCTTCCACGCCGTGGTCAAGCCCCTGGGCGATGCGCGTCCGGCCTGGAAGGTGCTGCGCGTGCTCGGCAACCTGCTGGGTGTGCAGGGCATCGGCTTCGAGACCTCGCAGGAGGTGCTGGCCCACGCCGTGGGCGCCACCGGCGCCGAGCTGCCGACGCACCTGCCGGCCGCCCGCCTGTCCAACACGACGTCCGCGGCAGCCGCCGTGCCGGCCATCGCGGCCGGTGCGACGGAGCCCGTGGTCGCCGCCATCTACCAGCTCGACAGCCTCGTGCGCCGTGCGCCCTCGCTGCAGCTGACGGCCGACGGCCGCCAGGCTGCCGCGGCCGCCCCCGCCGCCGTGGAAGGAGCCGCAGCATGATCGACGCGCTCTACAACGGCGGGCTGAACCTCGTCGCCCAATCCTGGTGGACGGGCGCCGTGTGGCCCGTGCTCTGGAACCTGCTCAAGATCGTCGCCATCGTGGCGCCGCTCATGGGCGCGGTGGCCTACCTCACGCTCTGGGAGCGCAAGCTGCTGGGCTTCATGCAGGTGCGCCACGGCCCCAACCGCGTGGGCCCGTTCGGCCTGCTGCAGCCGCTGGCCGACGGCCTGAAGCTGCTCACCAAGGAAATCATCCAGCCCGCGGCGGCCAGCAAGGGCCTGTTCGTGCTGGGCCCGGTGATGGCCATCATGCCCGCGCTCGCGGCCTGGGTGGCGATCCCCTTCGGCCCCGACGTGGCGCTGGCCAACGTGAACGCCGGCCTGCTGCTGATCATGGCGATCACCTCGATCGAGGTGTACGGCGTGATCATCGCCGGCTGGGCCTCGAACTCGAAGTACGCCTTCCTGGGCGCGCTGCGCGCGTCGGCCCAGATGGTGAGCTACGAAATCGCCATGGGCTTCTGCTTCCTGGTGGTCATCATGGTCTCGGGCAGCATGAACCTCACGCAGATCGTGCTGAGCCAGGGCCAGGGCACCATGGCGGGCGCCGGCCTGTCGTTCCTGTCGTGGAACTGGCTGCCGCTGCTGCCGATCTTCATCGTCTACCTGATCTCCGGCGTGGCGGAGACCAACCGCCACCCGTTCGACGTGGTGGAAGGCGAGGCGGAAATCGTGGCCGGCCACATGGTCGAATACTCGGGCATGGGCTTCGCGATCTTCTTCCTGGCCGAGTACGCCAGCATGTGGCTCGTGTCCATCCTGGGGGTGACCATGTTCCTGGGCGGCTGGCTGTCGCCGGTGGCGGCCCTGGACTTCATCCCGGGCTGGATCTGGCTGGGGCTCAAGACCTTCCTCGTGGTGTCCATGTTCATCTGGATCCGCGCGACCTTCCCGCGCTTCCGGTACGACCAGATCATGCGCCTGGGCTGGAAGATCTTCATTCCGGTCACCCTGGTGTGGCTGCTGATCGTGGGCGGATGGCTGCTGTCGCCCTGGAACATCTGGAAATAAGCGGGACACATCATGGCTGCTGTTGCTGCTGATACGAGATCTTTTTCCTTCAAGGACTTTTTCAAGAGCTTCATGCTCGTGGAACTGGTCAAGGGCATGGCCCTGACCGGCCGCTACGCGTTCCGCCGCAAGGTGACGGTGCAGTTCCCCGAAGAGAAGACGCCGCTGTCGCCGCGCTTCCGCGGGCTGCACGCGCTGCGCCGCTACGAGAACGGCGAAGAGCGCTGCATCGCCTGCAAGCTCTGCGAAGCGGTCTGTCCGGCGCTCGCGATCACGATCGAGTCCGACGTGCGGGCCGACGGCTCGCGCCGCACGACGCGCTACGACATCGACCTCACGAAGTGCATCTTCTGCGGCTTCTGCGAAGAAAGCTGCCCGGTCGATTCGATCGTCGAGACGCAGATCCTGGAATACCACGGCGAGAAGCGGGGCGACCTGTACTTCACCAAGGACATGCTCCTGGCGGTCGGCGACCGCTACGAGGCCGAGATCGCCGCTGCCAAGGCGGCCGACGCCAAGTACCGCTGACCCGCGGCTCCTGAACCACTTTTCACAAGATCCGATTCATGGACGCCAAGACTGGTTTCTTCTATCTGTTCTCGGTCGTGCTGCTGTATGCGGCCTTCCGGGTCATCACCGCGCGCAACCCCGTGCATGCGGTGCTCCACCTGATCCTCGCGTTCTCGCAGGCCGCCGCCATCTGGCTGATCCTGAAGGCCGAGTTCCTGGCCATCGCGCTCGTGCTGGTCTACCTGGGCGCCGTCATGGTGCTGTTCCTGTTCGTGGTGATGATGCTGGACATCCACATCGACACCGTGCGGCAGGGGTTCTGGCGTCATTTCCCGCTCGCGGCCTTCATCGGCGCGCTGATCGCGCTGGAAATGGCGGCGGTGCTGATGGGCGGCTTCCGCGGCATGGATGAACCCAAGGCCGTGGCGGCCATGGTGGACGTGGCCGGCAACGTGGTGCCCTACTCCAACACCAAGGCACTCGGCAAGCTGCTCTACACCGAATACCTGTACCCGGTGGAGATCGCCGCCGTGATCCTGCTGGTGGCGATGATCGCCGCCATCGCCCTGACCCTGCGCCAGCGCAAGGACACCAAGGTGACCAAGGTCTCGGAACAGGTGCGTGTGCGTGCCGCCGACCGCGTCGCGCTGGTGAAGGTCGCCGCGACGCAGAAGCCCGCGGAAGAACCGGCGGCGCCCGCTGCGGCCGCCGAGGAGAAGAAGGCATGACGTTGACCCTGGGCCATTTCCTGTCGCTGGGCGCGATGCTGTTCGCGCTGTCGGTGATCGGCATCTTCCTGAACCGCAAGAACCTCATCGTGCTGCTCATGGCCATCGAGCTGATGCTCCTGGCCGTGAACATGAACTTCGTCGCGTTCTCCCACTACCTGGGCGACATGCACGGGCAGGTGTTCGTGTTCTTCATCCTGACGGTGGCCGCGGCCGAATCCGCCATCGGCCTCGCGATCCTGGTGCTGCTGTTCCGCAACAAGTCCAGCATCGACGCGGAAGATCTCAACACCCTCAAGGGTTGATCCGCCGGTACTTGCAAGGTCTTCAAGAATGAGTCAAACCCTCTCCGCTTCGATGCTCCTCGCGGTGCCGCTGGCGCCGCTGGCGGGCTCCGCGCTCGCCGGCATCCTCGGCACGGCCTTCGGCGGCAACCGCATCGGACGCCGCGCGAGCCACACCCTCACGATCCTCGGCGTGTTCGTCGCGTTCGTGCTCTCGGCCCTGACGTTCAAGAGCGTGGCGCTCGACGGCGCCCGCTTCAACGAGACGCTCTACACCTGGATGGTGGTGGGCGGCCTCAAGATGGAGGTCGGCTTCCTCATCGACACGCTCACCGCCATGATGATGTGCGTGGTGACCTTTGTGTCGCTGATGGTGCACATCTACACGATCGGCTACATGGAAGAGGACGACGGCTACAACCGCTTCTTCTCGTACATCTCGCTGTTCACGTTCTCGATGCTCATGCTGGTCATGAGCAACAACCTGCTGCAGCTGTTCTTCGGCTGGGAAGCGGTGGGCCTGGTGTCGTACCTGCTGATCGGCTTCTGGTTCAACAAGCCCACGGCCATCTTCGCCAACATGAAGGCGTTCCTCGTGAACCGCGTGGGCGACTTCGGCTTCATCCTGGGCATCGGCCTGATCGCCGCCTACACCGGCACGCTCAACTACGGCGAGATCTTCGCCAAGTCGGGCGAGCTGGGCGCCATCGGCTTTCCGGGCACCGACTGGATGCTGATCACCGTGATCTGCATCTGCCTGTTCATCGGAGCGATGGGCAAGAGCGCGCAGTTCCCGCTGCACGTGTGGCTGCCCGACTCGATGGAAGGCCCGACCCCGATCTCCGCGCTGATCCACGCGGCCACCATGGTGACCGCCGGCATCTTCATGGTGTCGCGGATGTCGCCGCTGTTCGAGCTCTCGGACACGGCCCTCAACTTCATCCTGGTGATCGGCGCCATCACGGCCCTGTTCATGGGCTTCCTGGGCATGATCCAGAACGATATCAAGCGCGTGGTGGCCTATTCCACGCTGTCGCAGCTGGGCTACATGACCGTGGCGCTGGGCGCTTCCGCCTACTCGGTGGCCGTGTTCCACCTGATGACGCACGCGTTCTTCAAGGCGCTGCTGTTCCTCGGCGCGGGCTCGGTGATCATGGGCATGCACCACAACCAGGACATCCGCTGGATGGGCGCCGTGCGCAAGTACATGCCCATCACCTGGATCACCTCGCTGCTGGGCTCCCTGGCGCTGATCGGCACGCCGCTGTTCTCGGGCTTCTACTCCAAGGACAGCATCATCGAGGCCGTGCACGCCAGCACGCTGCCCGCCGCAGGCTTCGCGCATTTCGCGGTGCTGGCCGGCGTGTTCGTCACCGCGTTCTATTCGTTCCGCATGTACTTCCTGGTCTTCCACGGCAAGGAGCGCTACGACCAGAACCCGGACGCGCACCACGACGACCACCATGCCCACGACGACCATGGCCATGGCCACGACGCCAAGCCGCACGAGTCGCCCTGGGTGGTGACGGTGCCCCTGGTGCTGCTGGCCATCCCCTCGGTGGTGATCGGCTTCCTGGCGATCCAGCCGATGCTGTTCGGCGACTTCTTCAAGGACGTGATCTTCGTGGATGCCGCCAAGCACCCCGCGATGGCCGAGCTGTCCGAGATGTTCCACGGCCCGGTGGCCATGGCCCTGCACGGCCTGCAGACCGCGCCGTTCTGGCTGGCGCTGGCCGGTGTCGCGCTCTCCTACTACATGTACATGGTCAACCCGGCGCTGCCGGCGGCGATCAAGCGCATCTGCATGCCGATCTACGTCCTGTTCGAGAACAAGTACTACCTCGACTGGATCAACGAGAACATCATCGCCCGCGGCGCCCGCGCGCTGGGCATGGGTCTCTGGAAGGGCGGCGACCAGGCCTTGATCGACGGCGCCGTGGTGAACGGCTCCTGGAAGGTCGTCGGCTGGGTCGCCGGCATCGTGCGCTGGGTGCAGTCGGGCTACATCTACCACTATGCGCTGGTGATGATCCTGGGCGTGTTCGGGCTCATGACGTACTTCGTGTGGCTCAACAAGTAGAGGAAGAAGAAAAATGGGTTTGTTGAGTCTTGCCATCTGGACGCCGATCGCCTTCGGTGCCCTGCTGCTGGCCTTCGGGCGCGACGATCAGGCGCGCATGGTCCGCTGGATCGCGCTGATCGGCTCGCTGATCGGCCTCGCCGCCACGCTGCCGCTGCTCGGCAGCTTCGACAACGGCACGGCCGCCGCGCAGTTCGTCGAGAAGATGCTCTGGATCGAGCGCTTCAACGTGCACTACCACCTGGGCCTGGACGGGATCTCGTTCTGGTTCGTGCCGCTCACGGCCTTCATCACGGTGATCGTGGTGATCGCGTCGTGGGAGTCGATCACCGAGCGCGTGAACCAGTACATGGGCGCGTTCCTGATCCTCTCGGGCCTCATGATCGGCGTGTTCAGCGCGGCCGACGGCCTGCTGTTCTACGTGTTCTTCGAAGCCACGCTGATCCCGATGTACCTGATCATCGGCATCTGGGGCGGCCCGAACAAGATCTACGCGGCGTTCAAGTTCTTCCTCTACACGCTGCTCGGCTCGCTCCTGATGCTGATCGCCCTGGTGTACCTGTACAACCAGTCCGGCGGCAGCTTCGACATCGCCACCTGGCACCAGCTGCCGCTGTCGGCGCGTGCCCAGACGCTGCTGTTCTTCGCGTTCTTCGCGGCCTTCGCCGTGAAGGTGCCGATGTGGCCGGTGCATACCTGGCTGCCCGACGTGCACGTGGAAGCGCCCACCGGCGGCTCCGCCGTGCTGGCGGCCATCATGCTGAAGCTCGGCGCCTACGGCTTCCTGCGCTTCTCGATGCCGATCGCTCCCGACGCGGCGCGCCAGTGGGCGTGGCTGATGATCGCGCTGTCGCTGGTCGCGGTGATCTACGTGGGCCTGGTGGCCATGGTGCAGAAGGACATGAAGAAGCTGGTGGCGTATTCGTCCGTGGCGCACATGGGCTTCGTGACGCTGGGCTTCTTCATCTTCAACGACCTGGGCGTCTCCGGCGGCCTG
Organism: Acidovorax sp. PRC11; assembly: GCF_031844105.1. Lineage (NCBI taxonomy): Bacteria > Pseudomonadati > Pseudomonadota > Betaproteobacteria > Burkholderiales > Comamonadaceae > Acidovorax > Acidovorax sp. PRC11. The sequence goes on from NZ_JAUZUQ010000011.1 coordinate 40,340, forward strand.
GTGCAGATGATCGCCCACGGCTTCGTGTCGGGCGCGATGTTCCTCTCGATCGGCGTGCTGTACGACCGCGTGCATTCGCGGGAGATCGCGGCCTACGGCGGCGTGGTCAACACCATGCCCAAGTTCGCGGCGTTCGCGCTGCTGTTCGCGATGGCCAACTGCGGCCTGCCGGGCACCGCCGGTTTCGTAGGCGAGTGGATGGTGATCCTGGGCGCCGTGAAGGCGAACTTCTGGATCGGCTTCGCTGCCGCCACCGCGCTGATCTTCGGCGCCGCCTACACCCTGTGGATGTTCAAGCGCGTCTATCTCGGCCCGGTGGGCAACGACAACGTGCGCGGCCTGCTGGACATCAGCGCCCGCGAATTCCTGGTGCTGGGCGTGCTCGCCGTGGCCGTGCTGTACATGGGCCTGTATCCGCGCCCCTTCACCGACGTGATGGACGTGTCGGTGGCGGAGCTGCTGAAGCACGTGGCGCAGACCAAGCTCCAATGAACCGACTGACAACGAGAGACCGAGATGATTGACAACATCAGCTGGCTGGCGGTGTACCCGGAGATCGTGCTCCTGGTGATGGCCTGCGTGATCGCCCTGGTGGACCTGGGCGTGAAGAGCGCCCGGCGCACCGGCACCTACGTGCTCACCATGCTCACCCTGGCCGTGGTGGCCGTGCTGCAGGGCATGTACGCGAGCAGCGGCAACACGTTCTACGGCTTCGGCAACATGGTCGTGAGCGACGCGATGGGCAACTGGCTCAAGTGCTTCGCCACCATCACCGTGATGGTGACGCTGGTCTACGGCCGCCCCTACGCGGCGGACCGCGGCATGCTGCGCGGCGGCGAGCTGTTCACGCTGTCGATGTTCATGCTGCTCGGCGTGTTCGTCATGGTGTCGGGCAACAACTTCCTCGTGATCTACCTGGGCCTGGAACTGCTCACGCTCTCCAGCTACGCGCTGGTGGCGCTGCGCCGAGACCACACGACGGCCACCGAAGCCGCCATGAAGTACTTCGTGCTCGGCGCGATGGCCAGCGGCTTCCTGCTCTACGGCCTCTCGATGCTGTACGGCGCCACCGGCTCGCTGGACATCGGCCAGGTCTTCAAGGCCGTGAACTCGGGCCAGATCCGCCACCAGGTGCTGGTGTTCGGCCTCGTGTTCGTCGTGGCCGGCCTCGCGTTCAAGATCGGCGCCGTGCCGTTCCACATGTGGATTCCGGACGTCTACCACGGCGCTCCCACGGCCGTGACGATCATCATCGGCAGCGCGCCCAAGCTGGCGGCGTTCGCGATCATGATCCGCCTGCTGGTGGACGGCCTGCTGCCGCTGGCCATCGACTGGCAGCAGATGCTCGCGGTGCTGGCGATCGGCTCGCTGCTCGTGGGCAACCTGGCGGCCATCGCGCAGACCAACCTGAAGCGCATGCTGGCCTACTCGACCATCGCGCAGATGGGCTTCGTGCTGCTGGGGCTGCTGTCGGGCGTCATCAACGGCAACGTGGACGCGAACGCGGTCGAGAACGCCTACAGCTCTGCGATGTTCTACATCCTGACCTACGTGCTGACCACGCTCGCGAGCTTCGGCATCATCCTGCTGCTGGCGCGCGAGGGCTTTGAGAGCGAAGAGATCTCCGACCTGGCAGGCCTCAACCAGCGCAGCCCGCTGTACGCCGGCGTGATGGCCGTCTGCCTGTTCTCGCTGGCGGGCATCCCGCCGATGGTGGGCTTCTACGCCAAGCTGGCCGTGCTGCAGGCCCTGGTGGCTTCCGGCCAGGCTCCCTACATCGCGCTGGCCGTGTTCGCCGTCGTGATGTCGCTGATCGGCGCGTTCTACTACCTGCGCGTCGTGAAGGTGATGTACTTCGACGCACCGCTGACGGCCACCAGCGTGTCGGCCCCGCTCGACGTGCGCATGGTGCTCACGCTGAACGGTGCGCTCGTGCTGATCCTCGGCCTGGTGCCGGGCGGCCTGATGGCTCTCTGCGCCGACGCCGTGGTGCGCGCGCTGGCCACCTGACCTGAACGGCCCACGGCCTTTCCCGGCCCGCCGTTGCGTCAGTGAACGGCAGGCAGGAGGGAAGGGCGGTGCGCCATCCGGATCGATCGCCCCTTGTCGTCCTCCGCATCCATCTGGCTGGTGATCGTGGTGGCCTTCGCCGCTGCCAACCTGCCGTTCTGCAACCAGCGCTGGCTGGTGGTGGGCCCCCGCGCGGCCGCGGCCAAGCCGCTGGCGGCCCGCCTCGGCGAACTCGTGCTGTGCTACTTCCTGGTGGGGGCGCTCGCGCTGCTGCTGGAGCGCCGTGCCGGCCAGATCGCTCCCCAGGGCTGGGAGTTCTACGCGATCACGGCCGCGCTGTTCGCGACGCTGGCGTTCCCGGGTTTCGTCTACCGCTACCTGCTGCGCCGGCGCGGGTGAGCCCGGCCACGCTCCACCCCTTCAGCGCCATGGACGCTGCGGAGTCTCCAGAATGAAAGTGCTGGATCTGCACTGCGAGCACGACCATGCCTTCGAAGGCTGGTTCGCTTCCGAAGACGATTTCCAGGACCAGCTCGCGCGCGGGCTGCTGGAGTGTCCGATGTGCGGCAGCCGCGGCGTCCGCAAGGTGCTGAGTGCACCGCGCCTGAATCTGCGCTCCACGGCCTCCGGGCCGCCTGCACGGCACGCTTCCTCCGCAGGCACCGGGCCGGCGGATGCCGGGCCTTCTCCTGCATCTCCGCCGCCGCCATCGCCATCCCGGTCGCTGGCGCCCCAGGAGCTGCAGGCCGCCTGGCTGCGCATGGCACGCCAGGTGATGGCCCATACCGAGGACGTCGGCCCGCGCTTCGCCGAGGAGGCCCGCCGCATCCACCATGGTGAAGCCGAGGAGCGGCCGATCCGCGGCCAGGCGAGCGTGAAGGACACGGTGCAGTTGCTGGAAGAAGGCATCGCCGTGCTGCCGCTGCCCCTGCCGGCGGCCGCCAAGGAAACGCTGCAGTAGCTGGCCGCGCCGCCGGGGAGTGCCTTTGGCGGCCATGCCTCAGGTGGCGGTGCTCTGGCGGGTCGCCGGATGCGGGTCATCCGGACTTCTGGCCCCTTTCCCGCTCAGGCCGTGAACTGCAGCGCGGCCAGGCGGGCATAAGCTCCGCCTTGCCGCAGCAGTTCCGCGTGCCGGCCCTGTTCGATCACGCGGCCGTGCTCCAGGACGGCGATGCGGTCCGCATTCTGGACGGTGGCCAGCCGGTGGGCGATGACCAGGGTGGTGCGGCGCCGGCCCCGCGGGTGCAGCGCGGCGTCGAGGGCGGCCTGCACCATGCGTTCGCTTTCCGCGTCGAGCGCGCTGGTGGCCTCGTCCAGCAGCAGCAGCGGGGCGTCCTTGAGCAGTGCGCGGGCGATCGCGATGCGCTGGCGCTGTCCGCCGGACAGCCGCACGCCGCGCTCGCCCAGGAAGGTGCCGTAGCCCTCGGGCAGGGCGGCGAGGAAGTCGTGGGCGAAGGCGGCGCGCGCGGCGGCTTCCACCTCGGCGTCGGTCGCGTCGGGGCGGCCATAGCGGATGTTCTCCCGCGCGGAAGCGGAGAAGACGACGGCGTCCTGCGGCACCACGGCGATGCGTGAGCGGAAATCCCCGAGCGCCAGCGTGCGCAGGTCGCGCCCGTCCAGCAGGATGCGTCCGCCGGACGTGCCGCCGTCCACGTCGTAGAACCGCTGCAGCAGCTGGAACACCGTCGTCTTGCCCGCGCCGCTCGCACCCACCAGCGCCACGGTTTCGCCGGGCGCGATGTGCAGGTCGAACCCGTCGAGCGCGGCCTGCGCCGGGCGCGACGGGTAGTGGAACCGCACCTGCTCGAAATCCACCCGCAGGCCCTGCCCGGCGGGTCCGAACGGCGCGGCACCGGGGGGAGAGACGATCGCCGCGGGCGCAGCCAGCAGTTCCATCAGCCGCTCGGTGGCACCGGCGGCGCGCAGCAGGTCGCCATAGACCTCGCCGAGCACCGCCACGGCGCCGGCGAGCAGCATGACGTAGATGACGGTCTCGCCGAGCTGCCCGGCCGACATGTCGCCCGAGAGCACCGCCTGCGTGCCGCGGTACAGCCCCCAGAGCAGCAGGGCGGCGTTGGTGACGATGACGAACGCCACCAGCGCCGCGCGCGCCCGGCTGCGGCGCACGGCCGCATCGAAGGCGCTGGCGGTGGCCGCGCGGAACCGGGCGCTCTCGCGCGCCTCGGCCGTGTGGCTCTGCACCACCGGGACCGCGTTCAGCACCTCGCCGGCCAGCGCGCTCGCATCGGCCACGCGGTCCTGGCTGTCGCGCGAGAGCCGGCGCACGCGCCGCCCGATCCAGGCGGTCGGCGCCACGACGGCGACGATGCCCAGCAGGACCACGGCCATCAGCCGCGGATGGCTCCAGACCAGCATGCCGAGCGCGCCGATGCCCATCACCGCGTTGCGCAGGCCCATGGACAGGGACGATCCCACGACGGTCTGCACCAGCGTGGTGTCGGTGGTCAGGCGCGACAGCACCTCGCCGGTCTGCGTGGTCTCGAAGAAGGCCGGGCTCTGCTGCAGCACGCGTGCATAGACGGCGTTGCGCAGATCGGCCGTGACGCGCTCGCCGAGCCAGCTGACCAGATAGAACCGCGCGGCCGAGAACACCCCGAGCGCCACCGCCACGAGGAACAGCAGGCCGAAGTGCTCGCGCAGCGCCAGCGCCTGGGCGCCGCGATCTCCGGGCAGGAGGCCGCCGTCGATCAGCGCCCGCAGCGCCATGGGGAAGGCGAGCGTCGCGCCGGCCGCGAGCACCAGGAACACGAGCGCGAGGGCGATGCGCCCGGCGTAGGGCCGCAGGAAGGGCAGCAGCCCGGCCAGTGCGCGCGGCGGAACGCGGGAGGGATTTCCCGGAGGCGGTGCCTCGGGGCGTGCGTCGGCAGGGGCGGAAGGCATGGTGCGGCCAGTGTAGGCGGGCTCGGAGAGCCAGTGCCCGGGGCCGGGCCGTCCATGATGTTGTTGCTATGGTTTAAGGAGCGCTAAAGGGCGGCGGGTCATGGCCATGCGGGCAGCAGAGGGTGGTCCGCCGAGGTGCGCGCTTCCCGGTGCCGGGGCCTCTCCGGGGCTGCTTCCATGCCGGGCCGGGCGGGTGCGGGGGGTGTTTGCTTAGGCGTTTATACATAGGCATTTGTCCCAGTTCCTGGCCTTCGGGGGGGCGGCATACGATGCGCCGCAAGCCCCTTGACCGCGGCAGCTGCCGACCCTTCCCGGGCGGCGTGCCGATGGACCACCCCACAGGAAGCGGCAACCTGCCCCATGAGCGACGACGTCATTCTCGAAACCCGCCATCTCACCAAGGAATTCAAGGGCTTCACCGCGGTGAGCGATGTGAACCTGTCGGTGCGCCGCGGTTCCATCCATGCGTTGATCGGCCCCAACGGCGCGGGCAAGACCACCTGCTTCAACCTGCTGACCAAGTTCCTCGAACCCACGTCCGGCACCATCACCTTCAACGGCGCGGACATCACCCGCGAGGCCCCTGCGCAGATCGCCCGGCGCGGGGTGATCCGCTCGTTCCAGATCTCGGCCGTGTTCCCGCACCTGACGCTCACCGAGAACGTGCGCCTCGGCCTGCAGCGCCGGCTGGGCACGTCGTTCCATTTCTGGAAGAGCGAGCGCAGCCTGGCGCACCTCGACAGCCGGGCGCGCGAACTGCTCGCGGAGGTGGGCCTTGCCGACCTGGCCGACGAGGTCACCGTCAACCTGCCCTACGGCCGCAAGCGCGCGCTGGAGATCGCCACGACGCTGGCGATGGAGCCCGAGCTGATGCTGCTCGACGAGCCCACGCAGGGCATGGGCCACGAGGACGTGGACCGCGTCACGCAGCTCATCAAGAAGGTGTCGGCGGGCCGCACGATCCTCATGGTCGAGCACAACATGAAAGTCATCTCCACCATCGCCGACCGCATCACGGTGCTGCAGCGCGGCGCCGTGCTGGCCGAGGGGCCGTACGAGGAGGTCTCGCGCAATCCGCAGGTCATGGAGGCCTACATGGGCACGACCGACGGCCAATTGCAAGGGGCCCACTGATGGCCGCCCCCGCTCTCGAAATCCGCGGCCTGGAGGCCTGGTACGGCGAATCGCACGTGCTGCACGGCGTGGACATGGTCGTGCAGCCCGGCGAGGTGGTCACGCTGCTGGGCCGCAACGGCGCGGGCCGCACCTCCACGCTGCGCGCGGTGATGGGCCTGACCGGCGCCCGCAAGGGCTCGGTGAAGATCAACGGGCAGGAAACCATCCAGATGCCGACGCACCGCATCGCGCACCTGGGCGTGGGTTACTGCCCGGAGGAACGCGGCATCTTCTCCAGCCTGTCGTGCGAGGAGAACCTGCTGCTGCCGCCCGTGCTGAAGACGGGCCGCGCCGGGATGCCGGTGGACGAGATCTACGCGATGTTCCCCAACCTCGCGGAGCGCCGCCACAGCCAGGGCACGCGCCTGTCGGGCGGAGAGCAGCAGATGCTGGCCGTGGCGCGCATCCTGCGCACGGGCGCGCAGCTGCTGCTGCTCGACGAAATCTCGGAGGGGCTCGCGCCCGTCATCGTGCAGGCCCTGGCGCGCATGATCACCACGCTGCGCCAGAAGGGCTACACGGTGGTGATGGTGGAGCAGAACTTCCGCTTCGCCGCGCCGCTCGCCGACCGCTTCTACGTGATGGAGCACGGGCGCATCGCGCTGCAGTTCGGCGCCGACGAACTGGAGCAGCGCATGCCCGTGCTGAACGAATTGCTGGGCGTGTGAGCCGCCGGCCTCGCCCGCCCGTGCCACGCCGAAACCGAATCGAACGAACAAACGACCATCCAGCCTCAGGAGACGACGACATGACGAAACATTCACGCACCACCGCGACCTTCAAGACACTGGCCGTGGCGCTCGGCCTCGCGGGCCTGTGCGCCGCCTCGGCCGTGCAGGCGCAGGACGGCAAGGTGAAGATCGGCTTCATCACCGACATGTCGAGCCTGTACGCCGACGTGGAGGGCAAGAACGGCGCGGTGGCGATCCAGATGGCGATCGACGATTTCGGCGGCAAGGTGCTGGGCATGCCGATCGAGCTGGTCTCGGCCGACCACCAGAACAAGGCCGACATCGCCGCCAGCAAGGCGCGCGAGTGGATCGACACGCAGGGCCTGACGATGCTCTTCGGCGGCACCAACTCGGGCACGGCCCTGGCGATGGCGAAGGTGGCGCAGGAGAAGAAGCGCGTCTTCATCGTGAACGGGGCGGGCACCTCGGCGCTGACCAACGAGCAGTGCAGCCCCTACACCGTGCAGTACGCCTACGACACCGTGGCGCTCGCCAAGGGCACCGGCGGCGCGGTGGTGCAGCAGGGCGGCAAGGACTGGTTCTTCCTGACGGCCGACTATGCCTTCGGCGCGGCGCTGGAGGCCGACACGGCCAAGGTGGTGAAGGAGAAGGGCGGCCGCGTGCTCGGCAGCGTGAAGCACCCGCTCAACGCCTCGGACTTCTCCTCGTTCCTGCTGCAGGCGCAGAACTCCAAGGCGCAGATCCTGGGCCTGGCGAACGCGGGCGGCGACACGATCAACGCGATCAAGGCCGCGCGCGAGTTCGGCATCAACAAGAGCATGAAGATGGCGGGCCTGCTGGTGTTCCTGACGGACATCCACAGCCTGGGCCTGAAGAACACCGAGGGCCTGCTGCTGACCACCAGCTGGGACTGGAACCTCGACGACAAGACGCGCGCCTTCGGCCGCAAGTTCTTCGCCAAGACCAAGCGCATGCCCACCGACATCCAGGCGGCCGATTACTCCGCCACGATGAACTACCTGAAGGCCGTGCAGGCGGCCAACAGCACCGATGCCGACAAGGTGATGGAGAAGCTCAAGTCCACGCCCATCGACGACTTCTACGCCAAGGGCAGCATCCGCCCGGACGGCCGCTTCGCGCACGACATGTACCTGATGCAGGTGAAGTCGCCCGCCGAATCCAAGGAGCCGTGGGACTACTACAAGGTGGTCGCCAAGCTCCCCGCCGACCAGGTGTGGACCACCAAGGCCGAGAGCAAGTGCGCGCTCTGGAAGTGACGCGCCGCGCCTGACAGCCGCTTTCCCGCGATGGACGAACGACAACACCAGGAGACAAGCACCATGGCACACGGAATCACGAAACTGGCAATGGCGCTCGGCGCCGCCGGGCTCTTCGCGGCCTCGGCCGCGCATGCGCAGCAGGACGCGCCGGTGAAGATCGGCTTCATCACCGACATGTCGAGCCTGTACGCCGACGTGGAGGGCAAGAACGGCGCGGTGGCGATCCAGATGGCGATCGACGATTTCGGCGGCAAGGTGCTGGGCCGGCCGATCGAGCTGCTCACGGCGGACCACCAGAACAAGGCGGACATCGCGGCCAGCAAGGCACGCGAGTGGATCGACACGCAGGGCCTGACCATGGTCTTCGGCGGCACCAACTCCGGCACGGCGCTGGCCATGGCGAAGGTGGCGCAGGAGAAGAAGCGCGTCTTCATCAACAACGGCGCGGCGACCTCGGCGCTGACCAACGAGCAGTGCAGTCCCTACACCGTGCACTACGCCTACGACACCGTGGCGCTCGCCAAGGGCACGGGCGCGGCCATCGTGGACGCGGGCGGCAAGAGCTGGTTCTTCCTCACGGCCGACTATGCCTTCGGCCATGCGCTGGAGGCCGACACCTCGCGCGTGGTGAAGGAGAAGGGCGGCACCGTGGTGGGCTCGGTGCGGCACCCGCTCAACGCCTCGGACTTCTCCTCCTTCCTGCTGCAGGCGCAGAACTCCAAGGCGCAGATCCTGGGCCTGGCGAACGCGGGCGGCGACACGATCAACTCGATCAAGGCGGCCAAGGAGTTCGGCATCGGCAAGAACATGAAGCTCGCCGGGCTGCTGATCTTCTTCAGCGACATCCACAGCCTGGGCCTGAAGACGACCGAGGGCCTGCAGTTCACCACCAGCTGGTACTGGGACCTGAACGACGAGACCCGCAAGTTCGCCGACCGCTTCATGGAGAAGACCAAGCGCCGGCCGACCGAGATCCAGGCGGCCGACTATTCGGCCACCATGAATTACCTCAAGGCCGTGGAAGCCGCCAAGAGCATCGAGGCCGACCAGGTGATGGAGGCCTGGCGCGGCATGAAGATGAACGACTTCTTCAACAGCGGCACGCTGCGCCCGGACGGCCGCTACGTGCACGACATGTACCTCATGCAGGTGAAGACGCCCGCGGAATCCAAGGGCACCTGGGACTACTACAAGCTCGTGAAGAAGCTGCCGGGCGACCAGGTCTTCGCCACCAAGGCCGAGAGCAAGTGCGCGCTCTGGAAATGACGAGCCGCACCGCCTGAGCGCCACCCACCCGCATCCCTAGCCGCCTTCCCATGGAAATCTTCGGTGTCTCTCTGCCGGCCCTGCTGAGCCAGCTCCTGCTGGGGCTGGTCAACGGCTCGTTCTACGCCATCCTCAGCCTGGGGCTGGCGGTGATCTTCGGCCTGCTCAACGTGATCAACTTCGCGCATGGGGCGCTGTTCATGCTGGGGGCGCTGCTCACCTGGATGGCGGGGGCGTATTTCGGCATCAACTACTGGGTGATGCTCATCGCGGCGCCGCTCGTCGTCGGCCTCTTCGGCGTGGTGATCGAGCGGCTGCTGCTGCGCTGGATCTACAAGCTCGACCACCTCTACGGCCTGCTGCTCACGCTCGGGCTCACGCTGCTGATCGAGGGCGTGTTCCGCTCCATCTACGGCGTCTCGGGCCTGGGGTACGACACGCCGGAGCTGCTGGAGGGCGCCACCAACCTCGGCTTCATGATCCTGCCCAACTACCGCGCCTGGGTGGTGGTGGCCTCGGTGGTGGTCTGCATCGGCACCTGGTACGTCATCGAGAAGACCAAGCTCGGCGCCTACCTGCGCGCGGGCACCGAGAACCCGCGCCTCGTGGAAGCCTTCGGCATCAACGTGCCGGTGATGATCACGCTCACCTACGCCTTCGGCGCGGCGCTGGCGGCCTTCGCGGGCGTGCTGGCCGCACCGGTCTACCAGGTCACGCCGCTCATGGGCCAGAACCTCATCATCGTGGTGTTCGCGGTGGTGGTGATCGGCGGCATGGGCTCGATCATGGGCTCCATCCTCACCGGCCTGGGCCTGGGCGTCGTCGAGGGCTTCACCAAGGTGTTCTATCCCGAGGCATCGTCCACCGTGGTGTTCGTCATCATGGTGGTGGTGCTGCTCATCCGCCCCGCCGGCCTGTTCGGCAAGGAAAAGTGACCAGGACGGGGCCGCGCACATGCACCACAAGAATCTCGCCACCTTCGGCTATGGCCTGCTGCTGCTGGGCCTGATCGCCGCGCCGTTCCTCGGCGCCTATCCCGTGTTCGTGATGAAGCTGCTGTGCTTCGCACTGTTCGCTTCCGCCTTCAACCTGCTGCTGGGCTACACGGGGCTGCTGTCCTTCGGCCACGCGGCGTTTCTCGGCGGCGCGGCCTACGTCGCGGGCCATGCGATCAAGGTCTGGGGGCTCACGCCCGAGGTCGGGCTGCTGCTGGGCACGGCCGGCGGCGCGCTGCTGGGCCTGCTGTTCGGCTGGCTGGCCATCCGCCGCCAGGGCATCTATTTCTCGATGATCACGCTGGCGCTCGCGCAGATGCTGTTCTTCGCCTGCCTGCAGGCACCGTTCACGGGCGGCGAGGATGGGCTGCAGGGCGTGCCGCGCGGCAAGCTGTTCGGCGTGATCGATCTCTCCAGCGACGTGACGATGTACTACGTGGCGCTGGCCGTGGTGGTCGCGGCCTTCCTGCTGATCGTGCGCACCATCCATTCGCCGTTCGGCCAGGTGCTCAAGGGCATCAAGGAGAACGAGCCGCGCGCGATCTCGCTGGGCTACGACACGCAGCGCTTCAAGCTGCTGGCCTTCGTGATCTCGGCCGCCATCGCGGGCCTGGCCGGCTCGCTCAAGACGCTGGTGCTGGGTTTCGCCACCCTGTCGGACGTGCACTGGACGGCGTCGGGCCAGGTGATCCTGATGACGCTGGTCGGCGGCCTGGGCACCTTGTCCGGCCCGCTGGTCGGCTCCGCCGTGGTGGTGCTGCTGGAGAACAAGATCGGCGAATTCGGCAACCTGCTCGCGTCCCTCACGGGCGTGGACTGGTTCCGCACCCTGGGCGAGTCGGTGACCATCGTCACCGGCCTGATCTTCGTGGTCTGCGTGCTGGCCTTCCGCCGCGGGATCATGGGGGAAATCATCGAAAAGCTCAGGAAGACCCGCTGAGCCTGCCGCGCCGTCACAGGCGCAGCGCGCCCGCGTAGCCGGTGAGTTCGAGGTAGCCGCGGCCGACGCCCTGGCCGGCGGCGTCGCGCAGCGTGCTGAGGCCCTCCCAGTAGATCGCGCCGGTGGAGCCGCGGCTGTCCAGTTCCTGGTCGTCAATCAGGGCGTCGACCTCGAAGCGGCCGGCGGGCGTGTCGATGCGCCAGGCTACGGGATAGCGCGTGCCGGTGCGCGGGCTGGTCCAGTGGCGCAGGGGCGTGAAGGCCATGGCCTCGGCCTGCTCGAAGACCTGCAGTGCGGCGGCCGCGCCCGCGCGGAACGAGCCGCTGGCCCAGAGCGTGCTGCCGTCCCGGCGGCGCAGCCGGAAGGCGGTGAGGGCGCCGCCGCCGTCGAGGTTCATGCCGATCCAGTCCCAGCCCACGGCCTCCGGGTGCATCAGGGCCTCGCTCCATTCGTGGTCGAGCCAGGCGCGGGCCGCAGGGCTGCCCGTGGCGCCCGCCGGCGCGATGGCGATGCGGCGGTCCGGCAGGGCGATGGTGCCGCGCACGTCCAGCTGGGGCTGGCTGTAGTAGTAGCTGGCCTGCTCCGGCTGCGGGCCCTTGCGCGACAGGCCGTGCCGGCCCTGCAGGATCATCGGCTGGGTGGTGTCGAACTGCAGGTCGAGGCTGAACGGCCCGGCCGGGATGCGGGCCGTGTAGCGGCCGCCACCCTGCGGGGTGCCTTCCCGCACCAGGGACCAGTCACCGATCCGGACCGCCGTGTCGGCTTCATCAGCCCGCGCGATGCCGAAGCCCGCGCGCGCGATGCGCTGGTCGTGCAGCAGCGTGCGGCCCCGCACGTCGGTCACGGCGGCATGCGCGAACAGCAGCTGGCGCGCCGCGAACGCCGAGCGCAGCGTGCGGGTTTCGTCCACGCGCGAGCGGAAGAAGGTGACCTGGAAGCCCCAGTCCTGCCCGTCCGCATGCGCGTGGCCGGTGATGTACCACCATTCCGTGCGCAGCTCCGGATGGCTGCCGTGGTCGCGCGGAAAGACGAGGGTGCGTGCGGGCAGGGCCCTGGCGGCCAGCGGCCATGCACCGAGCGCACCGGCGCCGAGCGCCGCGGCGAGCCAGGCGCGGCGCGTGGCGAAGGGGGAGGGAATCGGTCGCGGGGGCATCGCGCGGGCGGGTGGGCGGGCGTGGCGCGGCCTGCGTCTCAGGCGTCCATGCGGGCCTGGATGCCGGCACGGGCCGCGTTGCAGTCGCCGATGGTGCCGGCCACCCACGCGTCGTCGAAGTAGGTGGGCAGGTAGCGCTCGCCCGAGTCGCAGAGCAGCGACAGCAGCGAGCCCCGTTCGCCGCGCTTGCGCATGCCGCTCGCCAGGCGCAGCATGGCCGCGAAATTCGTGCCGGTGGAGGGGCCCACGCGCCGCCCGAGCAGGGTGGAGAGCACCTGCATCGCGGCCACCGATTCGGCATCCGCCACTTCCTCCATCCGGTCCACGAGCGTGCGCACGAAGCTGGGCTCCACGCGCGGGCGGCCGATGCCTTCGATGCGCGAGCCCGTCGCCGTGAGCGTGCCGTCCCCCGTGCGCCAGTAGGCGGCGAACACCGATCCCGCCGGGTCCGCGACACAGACCTGCGTGGCGTGCCGCTGGAAGCGGATGTAGCGGCCGATGGTGGCGCTGGTGCCGCCCGTGCCGGCGCCCACCACGATCCAGCGCGGCACGGGATGGCGCTCGCGCTGCATTTGCAGGAACATGCTCTCGGCGATGTTGTTGTTGCCGCGCCAGTCCGTCGCCCGTTCGGCATAGGTGAACTGGTCCATGTAGTGCCCGCCGGTATCGGCGGCGATCGCGCGCGCCGCGTCGTACACCTCGGCCGCGCTGTCCACGAAATGGCAGCGGCCGCCGTGGAACTCGATCAGCGCCACCTTTTCAGCGGAGGTGCCGCGCGGCATGACGGCCACGAACGGCAGGCCGAGCAGGCGCGCGAAATACGCCTCGCTCACCGCGGTGGAACCGCTGGAGGATTCGACGATGGTCGAGCCCTCGTGCAGCCAGCCGTTGCACAGCGCGTAGAGGAACAGCGAGCGCGCGAGGCGGTGCTTGAGGCTGCCCGTGGGGTGGGTGGATTCGTCCTTCAGGTAGAGGTCGATGCCGTGGGCCGCGTAGGCGGGCAGGTTGAGCGGGATGAGGTGCGTGTCGGCGCTGCGGTGGTAGTCGGCTTCGATCCGGGCGATGGCTTCGTGCAGCCAGCCGCCCGCGGACGCGGGCGAGGGGGCGGCGGCGCCGCTGGAGGAGGGGGCAGTCATGCGGGAAGTATCGCAGGCACGGGTACCGGTACCGCCGGCACCGTGCCTGCCGCAGCCTGCGCTACAGCCCGAAGAAGGGCCGGTTCGACTCGATGCGCGAGGCTTCCGAGGCCGGGAAGCGCCGTTCGCGCAGCAGCCGCTGCAGGGCCTCGCGCCCCTGGTCGAAGGCCCGCACGTAGAACGCGCTCACGGTGAGTTCGTCGAGCGCGCGCCACTCGTACACGGCCGCATCGACGAAGAGGATGTCCGCGGGACGCGGTATGCGGGCGGCCTGCTGCGCATAGAGGTGCGCGAGCGCGAACTCCGAGCGCAGCCGGTGGTAGCGGGCCAGTTCGCACAGCGGCTCGGCGCGGGCCGGGCGCTGCGCATAGGCGGCGAGGTAGGTCTCGCGCACCTCCTGCGGCGGGTCCTGCAGGCGCTCCGTGAGCATCGCCACCTGCAGCACCGCGTACCAGCACTCCTCGTCCCAGCCGCCCATCGCCGCGCGCCGGCGGTAGGCCTCGCGCGACTCCTGCAGGCGGCCTGCGTCGCGCAGGCTCTGGGCGAGGTAGAACGCGTACCGCGTGTTGCCGGGCTCGTCCCGCAGGGCCGCTTCGAGCACGGCGATGTCGCGCTGGTAGGTCTGCGGATCGCGGGCGCGGGCGCCGTCGTGGGAGACGTCGATCAGCGGGCCCGGCAGCGACTGCCAGGCGCCGTGCGCGGGCGCGGACAGGTATTCATGCAGCACGCCCTCCCAGCGCCACGGCACGCGCGCGGCCACCATGGCGTTGCGCTGGTACTCGCAATCGTTCATGCGGCAGGTGAACATGTAGCCGTCCGCATCCAGCCGGGGCCATGCGAAGCCGTCGGGCATGCGCAATTGCTCGTCCGCGTCGATGAAGAGCAGGTATTCGGCCTGCGGCCGCGCGAGCTCCAGCGCCTCGTTGCGGTTGTGGGCGAAGTTCTTCCAGGGCCGCTCGTGCAGGCTGCCGGGCACGTCCCGGAGGAAATCCCGCACGATGTCCTGCGTGCCGTCCGTGGAGCCGGTGTCCACGATCACCCAGTGGTCGATGAGCGGACGCACGGAAGCGAGGCACCGGGTGATCACCGGTGCCTCGTTCTTCACGATCATGTTGAGGCAGATGCGGGGGCGGGTCACTGCAGAGGGTCCGCATTTGTGCTCGCGTCCGCCGGGACGCTAGGGGTGCGCATGTCGCCGAATCACTGGCAATAGGCTTCGGCCCTTACGTTGGCTGCCGAAGTGCAGTTGAACTTGCAGGTCCATTGGTTGGCCTGAGGGCGGTACGACGAAGCAATCGTGTTCAGGAAGTCGGTCGAGTTGCAGCCGCCGGACACCACGTTGCCGGAAGAGCATGTGGCCGTCAGATTGTCCTGGCCCGTGCCGCCATTGCAGTTGGTGGTGTTGGATACGGACGTCGTCAGCGTGCCCACGCTCCCCGTGGCCCCTGTCGCTCCGGTCGCCCCGGTCGCCCCGGTCGCGCCATTGGCCCCGGTCGCTCCGGTGATCCCCGCGGGGCCCGTCGCTCCGGTGTTGCCTTGTACCCCTTGGATGCCCTGAGGGCCCTGCGGGCCGGTCGCGCCCGTGGCGCCGCTCGATCCAGTCGCGCCCGTGATGCCTGCAGGCCCGGTGGCGCCCGTGACGCCTGCAGGCCCGGTGGCGCCCGTCACACCGGCAGGGCCCGTGACGCCCGTGGCACCGGCAGGGCCGGTCACGCCCGTGGCGCCGTTCGCACCGGTGGCGCCCGTCACGCCGGCCGGGCCGGTCACGCCCGTCACGCCGGTGGCCCCCGTGACGCCTGTCGCGCCGCTGGCACCCGTGGCGCCCGTCACGCCGGTGGGGCCGGTCACGCCGGTAGCGCCCGTCGGTCCCGTCGCACCCGTCGCGCCGGTGCCCGAGGCGCCGGTCGCACCCGTCGGGCCCGTGGCGCCGGCCGGCCCGGTCGCACCCGTGGCGCCGGTGGCTCCGTTGCCCAGTCCGGGCTGGCAGTTGGTGAGTTGGCCCGTGGCGCCGTCATGGCAGGTGAGGTTGCTGCTGGTGCCCGTGGACGGCAGGCCCGGCACGTAGACCTCGCCCGTGCCCTGCACGCGCAGGCGTTCCTGGCCGCCCGAGCCCTTGATGACGAAGCCGCCGCCCACAGGCGGGGTGGCGGTGATGTCCGCCGCCAGCACGCCGGTGGCATGCAGGGCGATGACGGAGCACAGTGCCGTGGCGGCCCAGTGGCGGGCGACGCGTTGGTTGGATTTGGACATGGGTGATCCCTCTCTCTCTGTCAGAGTTTGTGGTCGATATGGGGTTTGCGGACCGCCGCGGCGGGCAGAAAATCAGCGCAGACGGGGGGTGCCGGGCGCTGCGAACTCGCGGCGCTTCCAGAACGCCAGTCCGGCCACCAGCAGCGACAGCAGCATCAGGCCGTATTCGCTGAGCGTGGGGATCGAGGTCACCGACGGGGGCGCGGCGCCGATCTGCACGGTGGGGGGCACGCTGGCGAAGTTGCGCGTGACCGTGGCGTTCGGGCCCAGGTTGACCACGGCCGTCCCGCTGGCGGACGTCAGCTGCACCGGCTGCGCGGCGGTTCCCTGGACGGTGAGCGCGCCCAGCACGGTGATGTTGGCGCCCTGGGGCAGCACGAAGGTACGGCCGGTGGTGCTTTGCAGCACGAGGTTCTGGACCACGATGGTGCCGCTCAGCTGGGAGGTGTTGCCGGCGTTGCAGCCGTCGCGCAGCACCAGCGTGTTGTTGCCCGTGTTGAGGGGGCCCGTGGCGATGACGTCGCCCCCGACGGAGATCGTGCCGCCGGAGCCGGTGACGTCCGACCCCGAGGCGAAGGTCGCGTTGGTATCGACCGACAGCGTCCCGCCGCCGAGGTTGAGCGTGCCCTGCATCTCGAGCGAGGTGCAGGCGATGTCCATGACCCCGCCGGCCACGTCGAGCGAACTGCCGGGCGGCACCACCACCTGCGCCGCCACCGGCGCGCACAGCGAGACGAGCAAGGCGGCACCGGCCACCCAACGCAGGGAATGTGGACGCATGAAAATCTCCTCCTGAGCCGGCAGTGCCTGTGCGATGGCCTGCTCCAGCAATGGTTTTGCCAATGAACGAAAACGAACTGACCGGCTCGGGTGACCGTGGCCGTCGCTGCCAATAGTCTTTGGCAATTGGTCAGTGTTTCCGAAACATAAGACAAAAACCATTACATGCGCTAACTTCTTTTGCTCACCAGTCCTCTTTCACTGAAGATGCCGCCCAACGGGAT
This sequence comes from Acidovorax sp. PRC11, assembly GCF_031844105.1. NCBI lineage: Bacteria > Pseudomonadati > Pseudomonadota > Betaproteobacteria > Burkholderiales > Comamonadaceae > Acidovorax > Acidovorax sp. PRC11. The sequence goes on from NZ_JAUZUQ010000011.1 coordinate 57,143, forward strand.
GCGGCCGAGTGGCCTGAAAGCCACGCAGCTGCAGTGCCCGTGGCCACCACGGCCAGGCCGAGCAGCGCGAGCCGTGCCGCCGGAAAACGCAGGTCCATGGTCCAGTGGAAGCTCTGCGGGTTCACCACGTACACCAGCACGGCCGACAGCATCCATCCGAGCGCGGTGCCGGCGGCCGCGCCCACGGCCGTCCAGGCCGCGCCTTCGCCCGCCACCACGGCAAGGATCTGGGCGCGTGTCAGCCCCAGGTGCGCGAGCAGGCCGAATTCCTTGCGCCGCGCCAGCACCTGCGCCGAGAAGCTCGCGGCGATGCCGAAGAGCCCGATGCCGATGGCCACGGCCTGCAGCCAGTAGGTGACCGCGAAGCTGCGATCGAAGAGCGCGAGGGAACGCTCGCGGATGGCCTGGGCGGAACTGAATTCGAGCGCGGGAGAGGCCGCTTGGCCTGCCGCCGTTTCCCGCAGCGCGGCCGAGATGGCTGTCTTGAGCAGTGCTTCGTCGGCACCGGGTGCGGGCCATACCGCCAGGTCGTTGATGCGTGCATCGCCCGTGAGGCGGATGAAGTCCTCACGCTCCATCGCGACGGCGCCGAACTGGCGCACGTAGTCGCGCCAGACGCCCGCCACGAAAAACCCCGCGGCCCCGCCGCCGGCATTCGGCGCCTGCAGGCCGAAGGCCCGGGACAGCGCCGGCCAGTCCGCGCCCGGCCGAGCCCCGTACAGGTCGACGATCGCCTCGCTCACGTACACGGCGATGCGGCCTTCGGGCACGGGCAGCGGCCCCTCGCGGAGCGGAAGCGTCTGTGCCGCGCCACGCCCGAACGGCCTTGCCAGCAGGGCGACCGGCGGCCGTGCGGGATCGAGCAGCAGGCTGGTGACGCGCAGCGCTTCGGCGCGCTCCACGCCCGGCAGCCCGGCCACCGTCCGGTCACCGCCGGCGGGGAGCGCGGCACTGTCGTCGCCGGCGGCGGCGCCCGCGGCGCGCACGTAGAGGGGAGCGGGCAGCGCCGCGTCCAGCCACTGCATCACCGAGCCGCGGAAGCTCGCCACCATCACCGTGAGCGCGACGGACAGCGCCAGGCTCGCGACCACGCCGCCCACGGCCACGGCGGCCATGCCGTGCATGCGGCGCGCACGTTCGACCGCGAGCATGGGCAGTGCGCGTCGGGCCGCCCAGGGCGCGAGCAGGCCCAGCAGGCCGCGCACCAGCAGCGGGAGCAGGCCGATGCTGCCCACCAGCAGGAGCGCGACGGAGGCGTAGGCCGCCAGCGGCAGACCCGCCACCGGCGGGGCGAAGGCCAGCGCGGCCCCGGCGGCCACGGCCAGCGCCGGCGGTGCCATGCGGGCGTGGCTTCCGGCGGCCGCGCCCAGGCCTTTGAGGGCCTGGGCCGGCGCCAGCCGTTCGGCCGTGCGCGCCGGCCACCAGCCGCCCACTACGGCGGCGGCGGTGCCGAGCAGCCCGTAGAGCAGTGCGCCGCCCGGGCTCCACTGCAGCGAGGGCTGCACGCCTTCGAAGTAGCCCCCTCCCAGATCGCCGCCCATCCACCGCAGGGCCAGCTGGGCCAGGGCCGTGCCCAGGGCGATGCCCGCGGCACTGCCCGCCGCGCCCAGCAGCGCCGATTCGGCCAGCACCAGGCCCCGCCGCATGCGCGGCGTGGCGCCGAGCACGCCCAGCAGCGCGAACTGGGGCGCGCGTTGCGCCACGCTGAGGGCGAGCACCGAGAACACCAGGTAGGCCCCGGTGAAGAGCGCCACCAGCGCCAGCACCGTCAGGTTCACGCGGTAGGCGCGGGAGAGGTCGTCCGTGCGCTGGGCGGTGTCCTGCGGGCGCACCACGGCGATGCCCGCCGCCGCCCGGGGCTCCAGGCCGGCCGCCTGCAGCAGCGCGGGCAGGGCGGCCTGGAAATCCTCGGCACGCTGGCCCGGGCGCAATTGCACGTCGATGCGGCTCAACCGTCCAAGGCGGGCGAAGAAGTCCTGCGCGGCGCCGATGTCCATCACGGCCAGCGGCGGGCCGCCGGCGGGCACCGTTCCCGCGACCCGCGCGGGTCCCTCAGTGGTCGCACCGCGCAGCGTCACCGTGGTGCTGCGCCCCGCGCCCTGCGTCTCCCCCAGTCCCAGGGCCTGGAGCGCGGCAGGGTTCAGAAAAACGGTGCCGGGCGACAGCATGGCCAGCCGGTCGGCGTCCGGAAAAGGCCGGGGCGCCAGCTCGGGCGCCATGGCAGCGAGCAGCAGGGCATCCGCGCCCACCACGCGCAAGGCGACCGAAGCGGCGGCGGGCCCCTGCGCCGGAGCCGCCTGCGCGGCGACCTCCAGCACCGGCCCGGCGCGGGCCACCAGCGGATGCCGGGCCACCTGCCCGTACAGGGTTTCGGGCAGGTCGCCCTGCGCGGCGCGCAGCTGCAGATCCGGCTGGCCGCTCGCGGCGCGCACGGCCTGGCCGAACTCCGAAAGGGCGGACGCGTGGATCAGGTGCACGGCGAACGCCAGTGCCACCCCCAGCATCACCGCGGCCGCGGCCACGGTGGCGCGCCAGGGATGGCGGCGCAGTTCCAGCCAGGAGAAGGTGCGGAGCAGGGCGAGCATGCGGAGAGACCACTCAGTCCGCGCGCGTCCCGGCCACCGGCCGGATGCCGTCGGCCGTCAGCCGCAGCATGCGGTCGGCGCGCTGCGCCGCGGCCTGCGAATGGGTGACGAGCACCATCGCGGCCCCGTGGTCGCGCGTCTGCGCCACGAGCAGATCCATGACGCGCCCGGCGGTGGCGGGGTCGAGGTTGCCGGTGGGCTCGTCGGCCAGCAGCAGGCCGGGCGCATGCACCAGGGCGCGCGCGATCGCCACGCGCTGCAGCTGGCCGCCGCTCAACTGCTGCGGCAGCCGAGCGCCCAGGCCCTGCAGGCCCACGGCCTCCAGCATGTCCTGCACGCGCGCGGGGTCGTGCCTGCCCAGCAGCATCAGGGGCAGCGCCACGTTCTGCGCCACGTCGAGGTGTGGGAGCACGTGGAACGCCTGGAACACGAAGCCCACGTGCGCGCGCCGCCAGCGGGCGCGCTCCGTTTCGTCCAGGGCACCCAGATCGATCGCGCCGTGTCGCACGCTGCCGGCCTGCCAGTCGTCCAGCCCGGCGAGGCAGTTGAGCAGGGTGGATTTGCCCACGCCGGAGTCACCGACGATGGCGACGAACTCCCCGGGCTGCACGGCGAGGTCCACGTCGCGGAAGACGGGCGTGCCGGTGCCGTAGTGCCGTGTCAGGCCGCGTGCCTGCAGCAACGGTTTGGCTGCAGGCGATGCGGCGTGCACGCCGGCCGTCATGCCGCCACCCCGAGCGCATCCAGCGCGGCTGCCACCCAGCGCTCGGTCGCCTGCGGCGCGTCGCAGGCGATCGCATGGCGCCAGGGCATGCTGCGCAGCCAGGTGACCTGCCGCTTGGCGAGCTGCCGCGTGGCCGCGATGCCGCGCTCGCGCAGATTCGCCAGCGGCAGCCGGCCGGTGCGCGCTTCCTCGTCGAGCGCCTCCCAGGCCTGGCGGTAGCCCACACACCGCATCGAAGGCAGGTCCGGGTGCAGGTCCCCGCGTGCGCGCAGGCGGCGGACCTCGTCCACGAAGCCCTCGCTCAGCATCGCGTCGAAACGCTGGGCGATGCGGCCGTGCAGCCAGGCGCGGTCCTGGGGTTCCAGCGAAAAGAGCGGCATGGACGGGCGTGCAGCGCCCGCCGCTTCGTCCGCGGGCCGGGAACGGGTATGGAAACTCGAGAGCGGGCGGCCGGAGACGTGCCACACCTCCAGTGCACGCTGGATGCGCTGGCTGTCGCCGGGCGCGAGCCGGGCAGCGGTCTGCGGGTCCACGCGCGCCAGTTCGGCATGCAGGGCGGGCCAGCCTTCGGCCGTGGCCTGGGCTTCCAACCGCGCGCGCACGGCAGGGTCGGCGGGCGGCATGTCGTCGATCCCGTCCCACAAGGCCTTGAAGTAGAGCATCGTGCCGCCCACCAGCAGGGGCAGTGCGCCGCGCGCCTGGATCTCCTGCACGAGCCGCTGCGCATCGGCCACGAACTCGGCCGCGCTGTAGGCCTGCAGCGGATCGCGGATGTCGATCAGGTGGTGCGGCACGGCGGCCTGCTCGGCGGCCGTCGGCTTGGCCGTGCCGATGTCCATGCCGCGGTACACCAGCGCCGAATCCACGCTCACGATCTCCACCGGCCGGTGCGGTGCGAGCGCGCGGGCCAGCGCGAGCGCGCCGGCCGTCTTGCCCGATGCGGTGGGGCCCGCGAGCGCGATGCAGGAGGGGAATTCCGGAGCGTCCGTGCGGCGGGCCAGGAAGGGTGCCGGCACCGCGGCGGCCGGCGGGGAAGGGGAGGCAGACATGATTCCCCGGAGCGTAACAGCGCGCGGAGCCCACCCGCGGCATGCGGAATCAGCCCGCGGCGGCGGCGCGGACGGCGTCGGCTGCCTGGGCCTGCCAGGGCGTGGTCGGCCGGCCGATGAGGCGGGACAGCTGGCCGCCTCCGTCGAACAGCGCGCCCTGCGCCGCCGCGGCGTCGGACTGCGCCAGGATCGCGGCGAACGCCGGGGGCAGGCCGGCCCCTTCCAGCATCCGGGCGTAGTCCGCCTCGGGCAGATCACGGTACGGAATGGCGCGGCCCGCGGCGCGGGAGATCTCCGCCGCCAGTTCGGCCAGGGTGTAGGCACTGTCGCCGGCCAGCTCGTGGACCTTGCCTGCCTGCTCCGGTGCCCGCAGCACGGCGGCGGCCGCCTCGGCATAGTCCGCCCGCGCGGCCGAGGCGATGCGGCCTTCGCCCGCGCTGCCCGCGAGCACCCCATGCTGCAGCGCGGCGCCGACCCCGGCCAGGTAGTTCTCGGTGTACCAGCCGTTGCGCAGCAGCACGTGGGGCACGCCGGAGGCGCGCAGCAGGGCCTCGGTGTCGCGGTGCTCGCGGGCCAGTTCCAGGGCCGAGGTGTCGGCATGCAGCACGCTGGTGTAGGCCAGCAGTTCCACGCCTGCGCGCCGGGCCGCGTCGATGACGTTGCGGTGCTGGGCCACCCGCTGCCCGACTTCGCTGCTGGAGATCAAGAGCAGACGCTGCACGCCCTGCAGGGCCGCATCCCAGCCGGCGGGATCGGCGTAGTCGGCCTGGCGCACGACGACCCCGCGGGCAGCGAGATCCTGCACCTTGGCGGGGGTGCGCACCAGCGCCACGATGTGCTGGGCGGGGACGGTGCGCAGCAGGGCGTCGATGGCGAGGCGGCCGAGCTGGCCGGAGGCTCCGGTGAGGGCGATCATGGTTTTCCTTGAGACAGGTGGAAGAAGACGCCACAATAGCCCGTGAGCAAACTTTTAGTAAGTACCTACAAAAAGGTAAGTGAAGTGATGAGCGAAGCTTCCGTGGATGCGCACGCCATGCCCGCGATGGGATCGCTCGCCGAACCCTCCCCGCCCCTGGCCGAACTGATGCGCCGTGGCGACGTACTGTCGCCCTCCTGCCCCGCGCGGGAGATCCTGCAGCACGTCACCAGCCGCTGGGGCGTGCTGGTGCTGGTGGCGCTGCAGGGCGGAACGCTGCGGTTCAGCGAACTGCGCCGCAAGGTGGGCGTGGTGAGTGAGCGCATGCTCGCGCAGACGCTGCAGGTGCTGGAGCGCGACGGTTTCGTGGAACGCCGCGCCTATCCCGTCGTGCCGCCGCACGTCGACTACCGGCTGACTCCCTTGGGGCGCGAGGTGGGCCTGCACGTGCAGGCGCTCGCGGACTGGATCGGCGGGCATCTGCCGGACATCCTGGCGGCGCGTGCGCAGGTGGAGGCCGCCGCGGCGCCGAAGGATTGACGGTGCCGGCGCGGCGTGCAGCAGCGTGCCGCCCGCGCGGCCGGCCTCTCCCTGCCCCGGGCCGGGGGCGGAGCCCGATCAGGCGGCGGTGCCGGCCGCGGAGGCCCGCTGCGCCGGCGCGCGTGCCTGCACCGGCACGGCGGGCAACTGGAACAGATCCGCCAGCGCCTCCCGGTACTGCGCCTCGCCCACGGTGTTGGTGCTGTGGTGGGTGCCACCCTCCACGAGGACGAAGCGCTTCGGCCCCTGGGCCGCCTCGTAGAGCCGCCGGCCCAGCGACGGCGGGATCAGGCTGTCGTCGCTGCCGTGCACCACGAGCAGCGGCGAGCCGATGTGGGCCACCTTGCGGATCGACTCGAAGCGCTGCGTGATGAGTCCCGAGATCGGCAGCCAGCCCCACTTGAACGTGGCCACCACCTCGGGAATGTTGGTGAACGTGCCCTCCACGATCGTGCCTTTTTCGTCCGGCACCATGGCGGCGAGATCGATGGCGATCGCCCCGCCCAGCGAATGGCCGAAGATGTAGCGCGGTGCCTGGGGCTCGCGCGCCGCGAGCCAGTCCCAGGCCGCCCGGGCGTCTTCCAGGGCCGTCGCTTCGGAGGGCAGGGCCGGGCTGCTGCGCCCGAAGCCGCGGTAATCCACCGCCAGCACCGAGAAGCCCATGTCGTGCATGCGCCGGATGCGGCCGGCCGAGCCGGAGACGTTCCAGCGCGCGCCGTGCAGGTACAGCAGCACGGGCGCGCCGGCCCGCTCGGAGGGCATCCAGAGCCCGTGCAGCTTTTCCGCCTTGCCCGAGGCGCGGGAGTCGAAGGCGATCCACACGTCCTGCATGTCGTCGGTGGATTGCGCGCCGCCCCAGGCCCGGTCGCTGGGCTGGAAGATCCATTCGCGCTGTTTGGCATCGAGGGTGGCGCAGCCCGCCGTCACTGCGAGGGCGAGCGCGAGGGAGGAGAAAAGGGGCCAGCGTTTCATCGAAAGGAACAGAGTCCGGGCGGGGAGTAAAGTTCGGAGGGCCCCTGAGGGCACCGCGGCATGCAGCAAAAAACGCACCATGGCGGCTCCGGTTGACGGGCCCAACCCCGGAAATACCCTGCGCCGACCCCGCTGATCGGGGGTTCGCGGCCGCCGGCGCTACGGGGGCGGGCCAGGGGCGGCCGTCCGCGGCTGCCGCCCATGGGCGTGATCGCAGGCCACGGCAGCGTCATGGGGCCGTCATGGAGCACCGACAGAGTGCACGCGGGTACGACCATCCATCCACCCATTGATCCAGGGAGAAGAGACGAATGACGAAGACGACGAAGCAACCCGCGCGCGGCCTGGCCGCGACCCGGCTGTGGTCCCGCCGCTCGGCATGGGCCGTGGCGGCCGCCTGCACCGCCCTGTCCGCCTGCGGAGGCGACGGCGGCAGCATCCCTTCCACGCTCGACGGCTCGAAGGCGCTGGTGATCGGCCACCGGGGCGCCGCCGGCTACCTGCCCGACCACACGCTGGAGGGCTACCGCCGCGGCATCGAGCTGGGCGCCGACTTCATCGAGCCGGACCTGGTGGCGACGAAGGACGGCGTGCTCATCGCGCGCCACGAGCCCAACATCACCGGCACGACCGACGTGTCCCAGCGCCCCGAGTTCGCCGACCGCAAGACCCGCAGGATGGTGGACGGCGCGCAGGAAGAGGGCTGGTTCGCCTCCGATTTCACGCTCGCCGAGATCAAGACCCTGCGCGCCATCCAGCCGCTCGCCGACCGCGACCCATCCTTCAACGGCCGCTTCCAGATCCCGACGCTCACCGAGGTGCTGGAGCTGGCGCGCACGGAGGGCACGAAGGCCGGCCGCACCGTGGGCGTCTACATCGAGACCAAGCACCCCACCTACCACGCCAACCTGAACCTGAAGCTCGAAGACCGGCTGCTCGACACCCTGGCGCAATACGGCTACACCAAGGCGAACTCGCCGGTCATGGTGCAGTCCTTCGAGGTCTCCAACCTCAAGTACCTGCGCACGAAGACGCAGGTGCGGCTGGTGCAGCTCGTGGACGGCAACGACGTGAAGCCCGACGGCAGCATCGACCTGACCGCGCCCTACGACAAGCCCTACGATTTCGCGGTGGCCGGCGACCGCCGCACCTTCGCCAGCCTGCTCACGCCCGAGGGCCTGCGCGAGGTCAGGACCTATGCGGACGGCATCGGCCCCTGGAAGCCCTACCTGATCCCGACGCGGCTGCAGGACGCGAACAACGACGGCAAGCCGGACGACCTGAACGGCGACGGCGCCATCGACGAGCGCGACCGCATCGTGATGGCGCCCACCCGCGTGGTGGCCGACGCCCACGCGGCCGGCCTGTTCGTGCATCCGTACACCTTCCGCAGCGAGGCCAAGCGGCTCGCCTCCGACTACCGCGGCGATCCCAAGGCCGAGTACCGGCAGTTCTTCCGCCTGGGCGTGGACGGCGTGTTCTCGGACTTCCCCGACCAGGCGAAGGCCGCCCGCGACGGCAACTGACCACCGGCCCTCCACCGCGGAATGCAGGCCCCGCGCGCGGGGCGGGGCGCCCGGGCTGCCCGTCCGGGCGGCTCAGCGCCCGCGCAGGAACAGCGCGTCCAGCTCACGTATCGACAACTGCCGCCACGTGGGCCGGCCGTGGTTGCACTGGTCGGAGCGTTCCGTCACTTCCATCTGGCGCAGCAGCGCGTTCATTTCGTCGATCGTGAGCCGCCGGTGCGCGCGCACCGCGCCATGGCAGGCCATGGTGCCCAGGATCTCGTTGCGGGCGCGCTGCACCACGGTGGTGGCGTCGTGCGCCGCCAGTTCCGCGAGCACGCTGCGGGCCAGTTCCACCGCATCACCCTGGGCGAGCGAGGTGGGCACGGCGCGCACCGCCAGCGTGCGCGGCGAGAAGGGCGAGACTTCGAGGCCGAGCATGTCCAGCGTGTCGGCATGGGCTTCCGCCGTGGCCACTTCCTCGGGCGTGGCGGCGAAGGTCGCGGGAATCAGCAGCGGCTGGCTCGCGATGCGCTGGCTGGCATCGACCTGGGCCTTGAGGCGCTCGTACACGATGCGCTCGTGCGCCGCATGCATGTCCACGATCACCATGCCCTGGGCGTTCTCCGCCAGGATGTAGACGCCGTGGATCTGGGCCACGGCGCGCCCCAGGGGCCAGACGTCGGGGTCGGAAGCGGACGCAGGCGCGGCCGGCACGGTGGCGCCGGGGGATGCCGCGGCGGCACCCGCGCCGGCCGGGATGCCGTCGGCGGGCGCCTGGGGCGCATGCGTGGCCGGCAGGGAGCCGCTGGCCGCCGAATAGCCGGCGGGCGCCTCCTGCACGGTGACGGCAGCCTCCGGCACCCCGGCGGCGGGCGACGGTGCATGCGGGCCGGACGGCGGCGCGAACGCCGCTGCGGCACCGTCCGGGAGCGGAGCGGGCGCGGCGTCCTTGCGGCCCCAGAGCGCTTCCAGATCGGTCACCCGGTACCCGGGCCGGGCATCGAACGGCATGGCGGCCTGCCGGGGCAGCGGGGACTGCGGCGTGCGGGACGCTGCCGCCGCAGAGGATGCAGAGGCCGGGGGGGGCATGCCCGCCTGCGTGGCACCGCCTTCCGCCGCGGCCGCCAGCGCCTGCGCGCGCGGCGCCGCCAGCGCGTTCTCCACCGCATGCCGCACGGCCTGGTGCACTTCCCGGCTGTCGCGGAAGCGCACCTCGATCTTCGTGGGGTGCACGTTCACGTCCACGCGCATCGGGTCGATGGCCACGTAGAGCGCATACACCGGCTGCTTCTGCCCGTGCAGCACGTCTTCATAGGCGCTGCGGGCCGCATGGGTGAGCACCTTGTCGCGCACGAAGCGGCCGTTGACGTAGCAGAACTGCTGGTCGGCCCGCGAGCGCGCCGCATCCGGCAGGCCCGCGCGCCCGGTGACGGTGACGTATCCCGAGCGGTGGCGCACCGGGACGGAGTCGCGCAGAAAATCTTCCCCCAGCACGTCCGACAGCCGCCGCCCGAAGGCCGCCTCCAGCGCGGCTTCGTCCACCGGGGCGTCGCCTTCGGCCGGGGCCAGGGTGGCGCGCCACTGCTCGACCAGCTTGCCTTCGTGCCAGATCGCGAAGCCCACGTCCGGACGGGCCAGCGCATGGCGCCGCACGGCCTCGATGCAGTGGGCCAGCTCGGTCGCATCCGTCTTCAGGAACTTGCGCCGCGCGGGCGTGGAGAAGAACAGCTCCTTCACCTCCACGGTCGTGCCGCGGCTGCGCGCGGCGGGCCGCAGCTCGCCGCTGCGCGCGTCCAGCAGGAAGGCGGTAGGCTGGTCGTCGGTGCGCGAGAGCAGGGCCATTTCCGACACCGACGCCACGGCGGCCAGCGCCTCGCCCCGGAACCCCATCGTGGCCACCGATTCCAGGTCGTGCAGGTTGGTGATCTTGCTGGTCGCGTGGCGCCGCAGGGCGACCGGCAGTTCCTCGGGCGGGATGCCGCAGCCGTCATCCTCCACCGCGATCAGGCGCACGCCGCCCGCGAGCAGGCGCACGGTGACCTGGCGGGCACCCGCGTCGAGCGCGTTGTCGACCAGTTCGCGCACGGCCGAGGCGGGCCGCTCCACCACCTCGCCCGCGGCGATCTGGCTGATCAGTTCATCGGGAAGATCGCGGATCGGACGGCGCGGGAGGGCGGGCTCTGGGGTCATCGGGCGGCATTGTAGGCAGTGCGGTTAGAGTACGCGCCGCGGCGGCAAGCCCGCCCCGTCCATTCCTCCGATCCTGAAGGTCCCGCCTTGGAAGCCATCCAGTTCCTCATCGATTTCATCCTGCACGTGGACAAGCACATCGCGGCCTTCGTGGCCGCCTACGGCCCGTGGGTGTATGCGCTGCTGTTCGCGATCGTGTTCGTGGAGACCGGCGTGGTGGTCATGCCCTTCCTGCCGGGCGACTCGCTGCTCTTCATCGTCGGCGCGCTGTGCGGCGCGGGGCTCATGAGCTTCCCGATCGCCTGCGTGGTGCTGATCGTGGCCGCGGTCCTCGGCGACCAGTGCAACTACTCCATCGGCCGCTACTTCGGCCCCAAGGTCTTCCAGTGGCCCGACTCGCGCTGGTTCAACCGACGCGCGTTCGAGCAGGCCCACGCGTTCTACGAGCGCTATGGCGGCATCACCATCGTGCTGGCCCGCTTCATGCCTTTCATCCGCACCTTCGCCCCGTTCGTGGCGGGCGTGGCCGAAATGCACCGCGGCAAGTTCACGGCCTTCAACGTGGGCGGCGCGCTGCTCTGGGTGCTGGGCATCTGCACGGCCGGCTACTTCTTCGGCAATTTCCCCTGGGTGCAGGCCAACCTCGACAAGATCATCTGGGCGCTGATCCTGGTGCCCGGCCTCATCGCCATCTTCGGCGCCTGGCGCGCCGGGCGCCAGAAGACGACGGCCGCCTGACGAGAACGCCGCAGCCCCGCCGGGCTTCAGCGCAGCGTGCGCGCCAGCCACTGCAGCAGGCAGCGGTTGACGAACTCCGGCTGGTCCAGGCTCGGGAAATGGCCAGCCTCCGGCACCTGCAGCGCTTCGCAGCCGATCCGCGCGGCCATCCGCTGCAGCACGGCCGGCGTGCAGAGGCGGTCCGCGTCGCCGCACATCAGCAGCGTGGTGGCGGAATCGAGCCGGGCCAGCCGGTCCGGTGCGTCCCGGCAGCCGAGCAGGATGCGCCCGAGCGGCACCACCGACTCGCGCAACCGGTCGGCCGGCATGGACAGCAGGCTGCGCGCGAACGCCTGGACGAGCGGGGTGGCCGGGGCGGTCGCGGACCGGAAGAAGACCGACACGATCGCCGCCACGGACTCCGGGGCGATGCGGCCTTCGGCCTGGGCCGCGTCCAGCATGCCGAGGTACCGCGAGGGCCCGCCCGGCTCGGCTGCCGGACAGGGGTCCAGCATCACGAGGGCGCGCACGCGCTGCGGCGCCCGCAGCGCCAGCTCCGCGCCCCAGAGGCTCCCTGCCGACAGCCCCACCACCGCGAATTCGGGAATGTCCAGCGCATCCATGAGCTGCAGCATCTGCTCCGCCAGGTGATCCAGGCATTCGGTTCCGGGCGGCAGCGGGCCCGATGCCCCATGACCCCAGAGGTCCGGCGCGATGACGCGGTACTGCCGCGACAGTGCCTGGATCTGCGGCTCCCACATGGCCGAATCCCAGAGATAGCCATGCCCGAGCAGCACGGCAGGCCCCCGTCCCCGGTCCTGGTAGTGCAGCAGGCCGTCGCCGGAACCCGCGAGCCGCATCGCCTGGCCCGCGGCGAAGGTGCTGAAATCGTTGACGGAGCCCTCGCCCGCCACCAGTGGGTCCACAGGCGGCATGGGTGGCCAGGCAGCGTGGCGGCGGTACCTGCTGCCGGCCATGCGGCACGACTTCCCGATCAGGAATGCTGGAAAGCATCGGGACATGGCGGTGATCCTTGTACGGAAGAGTCGGACACCGGATGCTAGCGGCGGTTAACCTTTGGTGACATTTGTGGAACTAAGCGCAGGCATAACGAAAAGTTTGGCAACGAAGTGCGCAGTCACCGCCAGGTTCGCAGGGGTTACGTGTCTCAGAAACGACATTGCCCGCCGGGCGGACCCGGCGGGCAATGTGGAGTGACGTAACCCTGGATCAAGCGGGCAGGTGAACTGCCCGCGGGGCCCGGTCAGCGGCGGCGCTGATCGCGGTCTTCGCCCAGTTCATGGCCGATGAGCGCACCGGCTGCGGCGCCACCCACCGTGGCGGCGGTACCGCCCACTGCGCTGCCCAGCACGCCGCCGGCCACGGCGCCTACGCCGGTGCCGAGCTGTGCGTTGGACGGGTTGGAAGAGCAGCCGACCAGGCCCAGGGCGGCGGCGCAGGCGGCGGCGGAGACGAGATGGCGGTAGTTCATGGTGTGCTCCTTGTTGGGAAAAGTGGAGGGCCCGGGAATGGTCCCTTCGCCCATGCCTCCACTATCGTCCTGTCGGAGCCCGCCGTATGTAAGCAGCACCAACCGGCGGTTGTAGGACGTTGCTGCAGCGCCGCCGCCAGGCCTGGGTGGGCGTGCTCACCCCGGCGCGAGGCACAGCGTCAACAGCAGCGAGGCATCGGTCAGCCCGCGCAGCGAGTGGGAGGCGTGCGCCTGCAAATGCACCAGCTCCCCTGCGCGCAGCAGGCTCGCACCCGCGGCGGTGTGCAGCTCCACCTCGCCTTCCAGGCACTGGATCGTGAGCTCGCCCGGCGTTTCGTGCTGCCGCAGTTCCTTCCCCGCCGGCAGGACGGCCCGGATCACCTCCAGTTGCGCCGCCTTGAGGATGGCGGATGTGGTGGCGCCGGCCAGGGCTGCGCCCAGCGGACGGACGCTGACGACATCGGCGGAACGGGCATGCTGCAAAGCCATGGGAAAACTCCTCGGCCCCCGCAGGCGGGGCATCGTGTCATGGGATGGCGCCACTGTGGCCCAGCCGCCCTCGCATGGCAATGGATTCCCCTCTTTTCCGCAGCCTCAGACCGACCGGCTGCGCGCCAGCGGCGGGTTCTTCGCGAAGTACCGCGTGATGCCGCGCATCAGCGCATCGGCCAGCTGCTGCTGGTAGGCCGCAGTGCGCAGCTTCGCCTCTTCCTCCGGATTGCTGATGAAGGCCGTTTCGACCAGCACGCTGGGAATGTCCGGCGCCTTCAGCACGGCGAACCCCGCCTGCTCGACACGCGGCTTGTGCAGCCGCGCCATGCCGCCGATCTCGCCCAGCAGCACGCTGCCGAGCTTCAGGCTGTCGTTGATCTGCGCCGTGGTGCTCATGTCCAGCAGCGCGCTCTGCACGTGCCGGTCCTGCGAGCGCACGTTCAGTCCGCCCACCAGGTCCGACTGGTTCTCCTTGTTGGCGAGCCAGCGCGCGGCGGAACTGGAGGCCCCGCTCTGGCTCAGCGCGAACACGCTCGCGCCGCGGGCCGCCGGCGTGGTGAACGCATCGGCGTGGATGCTGACGAACAGATCCGCCTGCACGCGCCGCGCCTTCTCCACGCGCACCCCCAGCGGCACGAAGAAGTCGGCGTCGCGCGTGAGGAAGGCCCGCATCGGGTTGCCCCCCACCGTGGTGGCATTGATGCGGTCGCGCAGCAGGTGGGCGACGCGGAGCACCACGTCCTTCTCGCGCGTGCCGCCCGGGCCGATGGCGCCCGGGTCTTCGCCGCCGTGCCCCGGATCGAGCGCGACGATGATCAGCCGGTCGGTGGCCCGTGCGATGGCCGGGGCGGACGGTGCCGTGCCGCCGCCCGAATGCGGCGGCGTGGGGCCTGCCGCGACCGCGGGCGGGGCGGCGGCCGGCGCGCCCGAAGGCGTGGCCACCGGCGCCGTCGGTCCGGGCGTGGGCTGGGGCAGCCCGCCCGGCGGTGCGGGCGGGGCGCCCGCCGGGCGCTGGTTGTGCTGCGCGATCAGGTCGCCGAGCGGATCGCCGGCCGTGCCGGGCCGCGCCGCCGCGATGTTGGGCAGCGGCGCCGGCGTGGGGGGGCGTGCCCCCGGGGCGCCGCCGCCCGGCCCCGCATCCCGCAGGCGCTCGGCGATCAGGGTCTCCAGCGGATCTTCGGGCTCGGCGGGGTAGAGGTCGAACACCAGCCGGTGGCGGTAGGCGGCGATCGGCGGCAGCGTGAACACCTGCGGCAGCGCGGCGCGCTTGAGGTCCACCACCAGCCGCACCACGCCGGGCGCGTTCTGGCCCACGCGGATGCCCGCGATGTTGGGATCGTCGGCCTTCACCTTCGCCACCAGCTCGCGCAGCTCGGGGTTCAGATCGATGCCCTCGATATCGACGGCCAGCCGCGGCGGGGTGGCCACGAAGAACTGCTTGGCCACCAGCTGGCGGTCCGATTCGATGGTGACGCGGGAATAGTCCTGCGCCGGCCAGACGCGCACCGCCATGATGCCCGCGCCGCGCGCGATCTGGCTGGCGCCGAGCAACAGCACCAGGGTGCCGGCCTGCAGCAGCCCGCGACGGGACGGCCCGGGCGCGCAGGCGGAAGACGCAGGGGAAGGGGGAAATGGGGAGGAGGCGTCGTCGCTCATGCTGTTGTGAGTGCTTGCACCAGGGCGTGGCCACGGGGTGTGCCGGCGCGCAAAAGGACCTGGCGGGGCGGGCCGCCGCCATCGTACGCGCCATCGGCCGGTTCGGCCGCTTCAATGTGTAGGGCGAGGTCGGCGGTCGGCAGGAGCGCGGCGGCCTTCTCCGGCCACTCGGCGAGCTTCAGCCCGGGCCCGGCGAAGATGTCGCGAAAGCCGGCATCCTCCCATTCGCGCGGATCGCCGAAACGGTAGAAATCGAAATGCCATGCCGGCCCGGCCGCCGTGTCGTGCGGCTCGACCACGGCGTAGGTGGGACTCTTGATCCGGCCCTGCACGCCCAGCGCGCGCAGCAGGTGCCGCACGAACGTGGTCTTGCCCGCGCCCAGGTCGCCGTGCAGCGTGACGAAGGCGTCGGCCAGGGCGGGCTGTGCGGCCAGACGGCGGGCGAAGCCGGCCGTGCCGTCCTCGTCCGGCCATTCCAGCCGCAGGATGCCGGTCGGGGAGGGACTTTCTACAATCCCGGGGTGATGTCGTGCAGCAGTCAACTCGTTCCTCAAATGCAAGGCTGGGCCCGCGAACTGGGATTTTCCCAAATCGGCGTCGCCGGCGTGGATTTGTCCTCCGCGGAGCCGGGGTTGGTGCAGTGGCTGGCGGAAGGGTTCCATGGCGACATGCACTACATGCAGGCCCATGGCCTGAAGCGTGCGCGCCCTGCCGAGCTGGTGCCGGGCACGGTGAGCGTGATCACCGCGCGCATGGACTACCTGCCTCGGCGCACGCTGGAGCGTGGCACGGGCGCGGATGACGGAATCGATACGGATACGGATGCGGATGCGGATGCGGATGCGGATGCGGATTCTCGTGCCGTCACCCGCACCGGCCGTGGCGGCTGGCAGGCGGCCGAACTGGCGCGGCTGGGTCGCCCGGCGGAGGGCATCGTCTCCGTCTATGCCCGGGGGCGCGACTACCACAAGGTGCTGCGCGCGCGGCTGCAGAAGCTGGCGGATCGCATCGCGGAGGCCGTGGGGCCGTTCGGCCACCGCGTGTTCACCGATTCGGCGCCGGTACTGGAGGCCGAACTCGCGCGCCGCAGCGGCCAGGGCTGGCGCGGCAAGCACACGCTGGTGCTGCACCGCGAGGCCGGCTCGATGTTCTTCCTGGGCGAGATCTTCGTGGACCTGGCCCTGCCGCCCAGCGAGCCCGTCAGCGCGCACTGCGGCGCGTGCCGCGCCTGCATCGACGTCTGCCCGACGCAGGCCATCGTCGCGCCCCACCGGGTGGATGCGCGGCGCTGCATCTCCTACCTCACCATCGAACATGCGGGGGCCATCCCCGAGGCGATGCGCCCGCTGATGGGCAACCGCGTGTACGGCTGCGACGATTGCCAGCTCGCCTGCCCCTGGAACAAGTTCGCGCGGCCCGCCGCCGTGCCCGATTTCGACGAGCGCCCGGCGCTGGCCGGCAGGCCGCTGGCCGAGTGGTTCGCGTGGGACGAGGCCACCTTCCTGCGCTGCACCGAGGGCGGCCCGATCCGCCGCATCGGCCATGAACGCTGGTTGCGCAACGTGGCCGTCGCGCTCGGCAATGCGTTGCGCGCCACGCGCGATCCGGCCCTGCGCGCGGCCCTCGTCGCGCGGGCCGGCGACCCGAGCGCGCTGGTGCGCGAGCACGTGGCGTGGGCACTCGCGCAGGAAGAGGGCGTGGGCACCGCTCCAGCGGCCGCCACGCAGCCCTGAGGCCGCAACGGGAGCGCCTGCCCTGGGGACGGGGGTCAGGGGGCGAGCCAGCCCAGCGCCAGCGGCAGGCTCAGCACGCCCAGCACCGTCGACAGCGTCACCAGCCCGGCCACGTAGGGCCCGTTGTAGCCCATGCGCGCTGCCAGCACGTAGCAGGTGGAGGCGGTGGGCAGCGCGGAGAACGCCATCAGCACCGTGGTCTGCACGGCATCCAGGCGGAACCAGCGCGCCAGCACGCAGGCCACCAGCGGCTGCACGAGGTGCCGGATGGACAGCACCGACACCGACAGCAGCGCACTGCGCGTGAGCAGCCCGAGCTGCATGCCCGCGCCCGCCGACATCAGTCCCAGCGCGATCGACGCCGCGCCGACCCGGGCCACCGACGGCTCCATCCACCCGGGAATGCGGAACCCCAGCAGGTTGGCCGCGAGGCCCGTGGCCGTCGCCACGATCAGCGGATTGCGCGCCAGCTCCTTCAGGAACCCGTGCTGCCCCGCGCGCGCCATCGGCCACACCGCGGCGATGTTGAAGAGCGGCACGCACACGCCGATCAGCACCGCGATCATCTGCAGCCCCTGCGCCCCCGCCAGCCGCTCGGCCAGCGCCAGGCCGATGAAGGAGTTGAAGCGGAAGGCGACCTGCGCACTGGCGGCGTGGTCGCGCGTGTCGATGCGGCCCGCCAGTCCGGGCAGGCGCGGCAGCAGGTAGGCCAGCCCGATGCCGCACAGACCCGTGAGCACGCCCGCGCCGATCAGGCCCGACGCCTCGCCCACGCGGATCGGGCTGCGCACGATCGACTGGAACAGCAGCACCGGGAACAGCAGGTAGTACACGAGGCTTTCGACCGGCTGCCACACCGTGCGGTTGAGCGCCGTGTACCGGCACACGAGGTACCCGAAGAGGATGAGCGAGAAATCGGGGAAGAGAAGCTGCGCGTAGTTCACCGCGCGCAGGATACCCCTGGGGCGCCCCGGGAGACGCCGCCGCGTGGAAAACGCCGCCGCGCTCTCAGTCCCTGGACTTGAACGCCCGCGCGCCGTCGGCGATCGCCTCGAGCACCTTCTGCAGCCCCCGGTTCACGGGCTTGTCCTGCCGCAGCACGAACGCCAGCGTGCGCCGCAGGCGGGGCTGGAGCGGCCGCATGTCGAGGTCCTTGTGCCGGCCCGCGCCGGTCACCGCCATGCGCGGCAGCACGGCGCAGCCGAGGCCCGCGGCCACCATCGCCTTGATGGCCTCGACACTGTCGAACTCCATCGCCGGCGGGGGCAGCGGGCCGCGGCCGCGGCGCAGCCACTCGTCCACCAGCATGCGCGTGGTGGTGCTGGTGCCGAGCTTCACCAGCGGCTGCTCGTTCAGCATCTGCGCGGTCACGGCGTCGGGCCATTCGCAGGTGCCGCGCCGGCAGATGGCGACGAAGTCGTCGTCCAGCACCGGCGTCGAGGCGATGGCCCGGGATGTCACGGGCAGCGTGACCAGCGCCACGTCCACGACGTTGCCCTCGACCTGCCGCACGTAGTCCTCCGTATTGCCCGTGCTCACGACGATCTGCAGCGACGGATAGCGCTTGCGCAGATCGCGCAGCACCGCAGGCAGGAAATACAGGCAGGGCGTGAGGCCGGTGCCCAGCCGCACCGTGCCCGACACCCCGGCCGCGTGGAAGGTCGCCGCGCTCACGGCGTTCGCCACGGCCGCCGACACGTGCGGCACGTGCGCCATCAGGTCGCAGCCCGCCGGCGTGGCGCTGACGCGGCGGCCCACCCGCTCCACCAGCCGCACGGAGAGGGCGCGCTCCAGCTTCTTGACTTGCACACTGACGGCGGGCTGGGTGAGACCCAGGCGTTCCGCCGCCGCCGAAAAACTCCCCAGCTCGAGCACCAGGGCGAAGGTGCGGAGCTGCTCCAGATCGATCGTTGTTTCCAAAATATTTTTTATGTTTCGTATAAGTAAGAAAAACTTCTCTTATGGAAGCCCCCGGATGAAGATTGAAGCAGAAAGTCAGCTCATCCGCACAACTACTTTGTTTCCAGTGTCGACATGCTCCCGCTCCCTGCCCCTTGACGGGCTCCCGCGCCATTCCGCACCGCGCGCGGGGATCCAGAACCTGGTCTCCATCGCAGACTGGTCGCGCTCCGACATCGAAGGCCTGCTGGCGGTGGCGGACGACATCCGCTGCCATCCCGGCGAGTTCGCCTACAGCCTCGCCGGCACGCTGGTCTGCACCGCATTCTTCGAGCCCAGCACCCGCACCCGTCTGAGCTTCGAAGCCGCCGCGCACCGGCTGGGCGCCAAGGTGCTCTGCATGGGCGACACGCAGAGCACCCGCATGGGCCTGGGCGAGAGCGTGGCCGACACGCTCCGCATGGCCGGCTACTACGCGGACCTCGTCGTGGCACGCCATGCGTCGGACGGCACGTTCGAGCGCCTGTCCGGCGTGCTCGACGTGCCCCTGGTCAGCGCGGGCGAGGGCCAGTGCCGCCATCCCACCCAGACGCTCATCGACCTCTTCACCATGCGGCGGCATTTCGGCACGCTCGACGGGCTGCGCGTGGGCATCGTCGGCGGATTGCGGTATTCGCGCGCCGCCAAGTCGCTGCTGGCAGGGCTGCGCGCCTTCCGGGACGTGTGCATCCACGTGGTGGACGCCGTGTCGGATGCCTGCCACGGGAGCGGTCCGCGGCCGTGCCTGGCCCAGATCGCGGGCACCGGCGTGCAGGAGCACGCCTGCGTCGCCGACATGCTGGGCCTCGTCGACGTGCTGTACGTCGTGCGCGTGCAGCGCGAGCAATTCCAGGATGCCGCTGCCTATCAGGCGCAGCTGCGCCGCTGCCGCGTGGACTCGCGCCTCATGCGGGCCTGCGGGAAGGACATCGCGGTGCTGCACTGCCTGCCGCGCGGCGAGGAGCTGCCGGAGGACATGGACGGCACGCCGTTCAACCACTACTTCCGCCAGGCCGCCGCCGGTGTCCCTGTCCGCATGGCGGTGCTGCAGCGCTACCTCGGCCGGTTCCGCCGGTCCACGGCGGCCGCCTGGGTGGGCGACCGGCTGTGCCTGGACATCGCTCCCGCAGCCACCCCGGAGGCTTCGCTCGCATGGTGATGCTCTGGGGTGCCGCCCTCGCGGGCGTGGGAGGAATCGTCGGCATCGTCGCCGTCACGGTGGGCGGCGGCGTCACGCTCGGGGTGCCGCTGCTGCTGCTGCTCGGCCAGCCGGCTGCCACCGCGATCGCCACCATCAAGTTCGCGCTGATCGGCTCGTTCGCCACCGGGGCGCTGATGCACGGAGGCAACCGCGATACGGCGGTGGAGGTTCCCTGGCTGCTGTGGCCGCTGTGCGTGCTCGGCTCCGTGGCCGGCTCGCTGCTGACCACCGGGCTGGACGAGCGCTTCCTGAAGATCCTGGTCGTCGTCCTCATGGCCGCCGTGCTGTGGATCACCTACCGCACCGACCTGTCCGCCGTGCCCGTGCGGCCGGCGGGCGAGGGCCGGCGCATCCCGCCGCTGGGCGTCGCCGTGGTGTTCGGCCTGTGCGTCTATTCCGGGTTCTTCGGCGCCGGGTTCGGCACCTTCCTCATCTTCGCGCTCATGCGGTTCTTCGGGCTCAGCTTCGTGCAGAGCGCCTCGGTGATGACACGCATCAACCTGCTGGTGGTGGGGTCCTCCGTGGCCACGTTCGCGAGCAAGGGAACCATCGATTTCCAGCTGGGCGTACCGTTGCTGCTGGGCTGTGCCTTGGGCGGGGCGATGGGCACCTGGACCGTGAAGACGCTGTCGCCCGCCGTCATGAAATCGATGTTCCTCGTGTTCTCGGTCCTGCTGGGGTCGAAACTGTTGTGGGATGCCATGGCCCCTCTGTAACCAATTTTTGTCATCGCCGGTGCGGCAACGGTCACATGGATGCGGGTAACTCCCGATCCAGGCTGGGGGCTGCGCGCAACGATGTCGGTGCATCCGCGCTTAGGATGCCGTACATCGTTTGCACGCAGTGACAAGGAGACGACTTATGCACCGCCGCCACTGGTTCGGATTCGCCCTTCTGGCCGCCGCAGGGGGCGCGTGGGCCCAGGCCTATCCGGCCAAGCCCATCCGCCTGGTGGTGCCGTTCGCGCCCGGGGGCACGACGGACATCATCGCGCGCGTGATCGCCGATCCGCTGTCGCGCGCACTCGGCCAGCCGGTGGTGGTGGAGAACAAGTCCGGGGGCGGCGGCATCGTCGGCGCGTCGGAAACCGCCAAGGCCGCGCCGGACGGTTACTCGCTGGGGATCGCCACCGTGTCCACCACGGCGGCCAACCCGGCCATCAATCCGCGCACCCCGTACAACCCGCTGACGGATTTCACGCCGATCATCAACATCGCCGCGACGCCCAACATCATCGCGGTGAACCCGGCCTTCCCGGCGAAGGACTACAAGAGCTTCTTCGCCGAAATCAAGAAGTCGCCGGGCAAGTACTCGTACTCGACCTCGGGCACGGGCGGCATCGGGCATCTGCAGATGGAGCTCTACAAGAGCCTGACGCAGGCGTTCGTCACGCACATTCCCTACCGGGGCGCGGGGCCCGCGCTCAACGACACCGTCGCGGGGCAGGTGCCGATGATCTTCGACAACCTGCCGTCGGCGCTGCCCTTCATCAAGGACAACCGCCTGGTGCCGATCGTGGTGGCCGCGCCGCAGCGGGTCGCGGCACTGCCGAACGTGCCCACCTTCAAGGAGATCGGCCTGGAGCCCGTGAACCGCATGGCCTACTACGGCATCCTCGGCCCCAAGGGCCTGCCCAAGGAGGTGGTGGACAAGGTCAACGCGGGCGTGCGCAAGGCGCTGGAGGATCCGGCCGTGCGCAAGCGCATCGAAGACACCGGCTCGCTCATCGTGGGCAATACGCCCGAGCAGTTCTCCGAGCAGATCAAGGCCGAGTTCGAGGTCTACAAGAGCGTGGTGCAGAAGCAGAAGCTCACGCTGGACTGAGCCTTCCGCCGGTGCCCGGGCTGGCGGGGGGGCTGGTGCGTCCCGGCCGGGCTTGCCGCGGCGGCGGCGTGCTAACGTGATGCGATGACCCTTTCGCCCGGCAGCCAGACTGCCATCGACGCGTTCATCGACGCCCTCTGGCTCGAGGACGGCCTCTCGCGCAATACCCTGGCCGCCTATCGCCGTGACCTCACGCTCTATGCGCGGTGGCTGCTGGAGGCGGTGCCGGAGACCGCCGGCGCGCTGGACGCCACGGCCGAAGGCCATCTGCAGGCCTATTTCGCGGCGCGCCATGCGGCGACGCGCGCCACCTCGGCGAACCGGCGGCTGACCGTGCTGCGCCGCTATTTCCAGTGGGCCCTGCGCGAGCAGCGCATCGCCGCCGATCCCACCGTGCGCCTGCAGGCGGCCCGCCAGCCGCTGCGCGTGCCCAAGACGCTCTCGGCCGCGCAGGTGGAGGCCCTGCTGCACGGCCCCGACACCACCACGCCCCTCGGCCTGCGGGACCGCGCGATGCTGGAGCTCATGTATGCCAGCGGCCTGCGCGTGACCGAACTGGTCACGCTCAAGACCTACCACGTCGGCGCGGCCGAAGGCGTGCTGCGCGTGATGGGCAAGGGCGGCAAGGAACGCCTCGTTCCGTTCGGCGAGGTGGCCGCGGAATGGCTCGCGCGGTATCTGTCCGAAGCCCGTGCCGGCATCCTGGCCGGGCAGCAGACCGACGATCTGTTCGTGACGGCGCGCGGCGCCGGCATGACGCGGGCCATGTTCTGGGTGGTCGTGAAAAAACATGCCCGGGCGGCCGGCATCGCGGTGGCACTGTCGCCGCACACGCTGCGGCATGCCTTCGCCACGCATCTGCTGAACCACGGCGCCGACCTGCGCGTGGTGCAGCTGCTGCTCGGGCATGCGGACATTTCCACCACCACCATCTACACCCATGTGGCGCGCGAGCGGCTGAAGGCGCTGCACGCCCAGCACCACCCACGCGGCTGAGCCCGGACGTGGAATGTGCGGGGTGCGCCGCGCGGGGCTCCGCGGGCACGCGCACAATCGCGCTTTCCTTTGTGTGCCCCCTGTTTCCGAGACGGTATCCGTGATGATCGATTCGCTTTCGCGCCGACGTGCGCTCTCTTTTGGTGCCTCCGCCGCGCTGGCTGCGGCGGCCGGCCTTCCCGCACGCGCCTTCGCGCAGGGCGCAGTCGCGGCCTGGCCCGGCTCGCGGCCCCTGCGCATCGTGGTCGCCTATCCGGCGGGCGGCGTGAGCGACGTCGTCGCCCGCGCGCTCGCCGACCGCCTCTCCACGCAGCTGGGTTCGCCCGTGATCGTGGAGAACAAGGCCGGCGCGGGCGGCGCCATCGCCATGGACATGGTCGCCAAGGCGCCGGCGGACGGCTACACGCTCGGCTTCTCGTCGGTGAGCCCGCTGGTGCTGAGCCCGCATCTGGGCCGGCTGCCGTACGACCCGGTGCGCGACATCGCGCCGGTCGCCAGCGTGATGGTGTCCCCGGTGCTGCTGCTGGCCACGCCGGCCTGCACCGCGCGGGATTTCCCCGCACTGGTCGCGCAGGCCAAGGCCCGGCCCGGCGACATCCGCTGGGCCACCTCGGGGCTGGCGTCGCTCGGCCACATCATGCTGGAGCAGATCATGCTGGGCACGCAGGCGAAGATCACGCACGTGCCCTACAAGGGCGGCGGCCAGCAGCTCACCGATGCGCTCAGCGGCCAGTTCGAGGTGCTGTCCACGAACGCGGGCCCTGCCGTCGCGCAGCAGATCCAGGCGGGCAAGCTGCGCCCCCTGGCCGTGGGGGCGCCGCAGCGCGTGGACGGCATGCCGGCAACCCCCACGCTGGCCGAACTGGGCCTGCCGGCCGCCAACCTGAGTTCGCAGTTCGGCCTCTTCGCGCCGGGGCGGTTGCCCGCGTCTCTGCTGGAGCGGCTGAACGCAGAAGTCAACAAGGCGCTGGCAGCGCCGGATCTGCGCAACCGGCTGCTCACCACGGGCAATGTGCCGACGGGTGGTGCCGCCGCCGATTTCGCGCGGGAGATCGCGCAGGAATCGCAGGCCAACGCGAACATCATCCGGGCGGCGAACATCCGCCTGGACTGACGCACCACGGGGAGGCCGGTCGCCGGGCAGGGCGTCCGGCCGCACGCGGCCCCGGGGCCGCGCGCCTCAGTCGTTCAGGCTCTCGGCCCAGGTCAGCGCCTGGAGGTGTGCCCAGTTGACCTGCCGGTTCGAGAGGTGCAGGGCTTCCGCCGATTGGGCGAACGCCACTTCGTCGCCGCTCTCGCAGGCCTTGGTGAGTTCGAGGAACGGTGCGAACACGCCCGTGTTGTGCAGCAGCGCGTCCACCACCGGCTGGGGCAGGGCCACCGATTCGAGGGCCTTGTCCAGCGGTACGCCGAGCATGGTGTCGAGCAGGGAGAACACGCCCACCACGAAGGCGTTGTCGCACTCCTCGGGCGGCAGCAGTTCGGCGGCGAGCAGCTCCATGAGCCGCCCGCGCACCACCGCCGTCTGCCCGACCGCCGGGGGCGAGCCGCCCGCGCGCGAGGTGGTCATGAGCAGCGCGGCCCAGCGGAAGAGCTTCTTGAGGCCGAGGATCATGACGGCGTGGCGGAACGAGGTGATCTCGCACGACAGCCCGAAACCGGACGAGTTGATGAAGCGCAGCAGGTTGAAGGACAGCGTCGGGTCCTTCTTGAGCAGCTCCTCGATCTCGGCGGTGCTGGCCTGTTTCCGCACGAGGTTGATGAGCTGGATGATCGTCGCCTGCGAAGGCCGGATGGTCTGCGCCTTCACCAGGGCGGGCTTGGCGAACCAGAAACCCTGGAAGAGCTTCACGCCCAGCGCGGCCATGCGCTCGTGCTGCTCGGCGGTTTCCACCTTCTCGGCCACCAGCACGGCCTGGCTGTTGGCACGCGCGAACTTCACCAGCGGCTCGGCGAGCTCCGGCCGGAACGCCTGCATGTCGAGCTTCACGAACGAGGCCATGCGCAGCCAGCTGCCGTAGTTGCGGCGCAGCACGTTCTGGCTGAACGCGAGGCGGAACCCCCGGGCCTTGAGGCCTTCGAGGGTGGAAAGGCGGCCCTCGACCTCTTCCACGCTGGCGTTGTCGGCGAGGGTGGGCACTTCCAGCACCACCTTCTCGGGATGGATGAGTTCCAGGTGGCCGCCCGCGAGGCTTTCGTGGGTGCAGTTGATGAAGACCGTCTTCTTGCCGACCAGTGCCTCGGTGCCGGCATAGGACAGGGCGTTGAAGAGCAGGGCCGCGTCGCTGGCGGCGGTGTGCGCGTCGGAAGCGGTGGAGCGGTCGAAGAGTTCGTAGCCGTAGACGGCGCGGTGCTCGTCCACGATCGGCTGCCGGGCGATCGCCAGGCTGCCGTCGTCCGGCGGGGGGCCGTCCTGGGGCTGGGTGGGTTCGAAGGCCGGTGCGTTTTCGTTGCTGCTCGACATGGGCTGGATGAGAGGGGATGACAGGCTCTGGGCCCTTGCAGCCTCCCACCTTACCACCAAGCGGGCCCTGCGGTGCGCTTCCCGCGGCCCCGCGTTCCCTGTCGGACGGCGTCCTGCGCGACCGTTCGCGCCCGCCTGCCCGGCCGTGTCAGTCCGCCATCTGGTCGGCCCAGGCGAGCGCCTGCAGGTGGGCCCAGTTGATCTGCTGGCTGGTCAGGTGCAGCGTGGTCGCGGCCTGGTCGAACATCGCGTCGTCGCTGGACTCGCAGGCCTCCGCCAGGCGCAGCAGCTCGCCCAGCACGCCCTCGCGGCGCAGCAGCGCGGCGGCCACCGGCTCGGGCACGTGCAGCAGCCCGATGGCGGACTCCATCGGCATGCTCAGCATCACGTCCAGCATCGAGAAGATGCCCACGACGAAGGCCTGGTCGGCGTCTTCCTGCGACAGCGTTTCCAGGGCGACCAGCTCCATGAGCCGCCCCCGGACCACGGCCGTGTGGCCGACCGAGGCCGGGATGCCGCCGATGCGCGAGGCGGTGAGCAGCAGGGCCGCCCAGCGGAACAGCCGCTTCAGGCCCATCAGCATGACGGCCTGGCGGAACGAGGTGATCTCGCGCGCCAGGCCGAAGCCGGACGAGTTGATGAGGCGCATCAGGTTGAACGCCAGCCCGGCGTCCTTCTTGAGCACTTCCTCGATCTCGTCGGTGCTGGCCTGCTGCCGCACCAGGTTGATGAGGTTCAGGATGTTGGCCTGCGAAGGCGTCAGCAGCTTCGCCTCGACGACCGAGGGCCGCGAGAACCAGAAACCCTGGAAGAGCTGCACGCCCATGCGCGAGGCCATGTCGTACTGCTGCGCGCTTTCCACCTTCTCGGCGATGAGTTCCGCCCGCGAATGGCGCCCCGCGTACTTGACGAGCACGGCGAGCTGGTCCGGCGCCAGCAGCGAGAGATCGAGCTTGATGTAGTCGGCCAGCGGCAGCCACGGGGCATAGGCGGATTCCAGCACCGTGTGGTTGAACGCCAGGTGGAAGCCGCGCTCGCGCAGCGCCTGCAGGATCGGCAGCCGCGTGCCCACCTCGGCCGCGGCCGCATGGCCGAGCGGGGGGATCTCCAGCACCACCTTGTCGGGATCGACCAGTTCCAGGTGGCCGCCGGCGAGGCTCTCGTGCGTGCAGTTGACGAAGATGAGCTTCTTGCCCACGAGCTCCTCGGTGCCCGCGTGCGAGAGCGCCGTGAAGACCAGGAACACGTCCGTGGCCGCGGTGTGGGCGACGCCCGCGCGCGAGCGGTTGAACAGCTCGTAGCCGATCACCGAGTGCTGCGCGTTGACGATCGCCTGCCGGGCGATCATGGCACCGGGGGGCGTGCCGGCCGGGCCCGCTGGGGGAAGGGTGGTAGGTGGGGTGGGGTGCATGCCGGACACGTGGACGGATGCCGCCCCGCGGCATGCGGGGAGAGCAGGGGGATTGTAGAAAATTCCCCATGCCCCCGACCGCGACTTGTCATTCGCTTTGCAGCCAGAGCAGTTCGGTTTCGCTGAAGCCCGCGGCGAGGCGCGCCGCCGTGTTGAACGGCGGCTTGAGGCGCGGAGCCTCGTAGCGCCGCACGAGTTCGCCGTAGTGGCTTTCGGGGTCGTGGCCTTCGCGTTTGCACAGCCAGCGGTACCAGTGGTTGCCGATGGCCACGTGGCCGACTTCCTCGCGCAGGATCACGTCGAGGATCGCCACGGCCGCCAGCGCGTCCGGCGTGCCCACCTGCGTGAGCTTGCGCTGGATGAGCGGCGTCGCGTCCAGGCCGCGCGCCTCCAGCGTGCGCGGCACGAGGGCCATGCGGCCCACGATGTCGTGGGCGGTCTTCTCGCACATCGTCCACAGGCCCTGGTGGGCGGGAAAGTCGCCGTAGTCGTGGCCCATGTCCCGCAGGTGGTCGCGCAGCATGCGGAAATGCGAGGCTTCCTCGGCGGCCACGCGCAGCCAGTCGCGGTAATACTGCGCGGGCATGCCGGGGAAGCGCCAGACGGCGTCGAGCGCCAGGTTGATGGCGTTGAACTCGATGTGGGCGATGGCGTGCAGCAGTACCGCGCGGCCGAGCGGCGTGGCGGGCGAGCGCCGCGCGACGGCCGTGTGGTGCAGCAGTTCCGGCCGGTCCGGGCGGCCGGGCAGGCCTTCCGGGGCGGGTGGCAGCGCGGCATCCGGCTCCACCGCGCACGACGCGGCCGCGGCGTGCAGCGCGAGCGCCTCGGCCGCCTTGTGTTCGGGATCGGTCAGGCACAGGACCTGCAGTGCGCGGTGGCGAAGCTCCATACCTACAATTCTAGATTTCCGCCCCCAGTTGGGGACAATGCGGCGCTGAGAACCACCCACAGGAGACAGACGATGGCGCTTTATGAACTCGACGGCACCACCCCCCGCGTGGCCGAATCGGCCTGGGTGGCGGACAGCGCCGAGGTGATGGGCAACGTGGTGCTCGGCGAGGACGCCAGCATCTGGTTCGGCGCGGTGCTGCGCGGCGACAACGAGACGCTCTCCATCGGCGCCGGCAGCAACGTGCAGGACGGCAGCGTGCTGCATTCCGACCTCGGGCAGCCGCTCACGGTCGGCGAGCGCGTGACGGTCGGCCACAAGGTCGTGCTGCACGGCTGCACCGTGGGCGACGAGTCGCTGATCGGCATCGGTGCCGTGGTGCTGAACGGCGCGCGGATCGGCCGCCACTGCCTCGTGGGCGCGGGCGCGCTGGTGACGGAAGGCAAGGAGTTCCCGGACGGCTCGATGATCCTCGGCAGTCCGGCCAAGGCGGTGCGGCAGCTCACGCCGGAACAGATCGAGGGCCTGCGCAAGAGCGCGCAGACCTATGTGGCCAATGCCCGGCGTTTCCGGGCGGGCCTGCACCGCATCGGTTGAATCCGCGCGGCCGCGGCCCATTTGATTGCAGATGCAGAAAGATTCCAGGGTGTCAGAACTCCACAAGTTCCTCTTCGATGGCCTGCCCGTGCGCGGCATGATCGTCCGGCTCACGGACGCGTGGACCGAAATCCTCGCGCGCCGCGCCGGCAACTCCGCCACCGGCGCTTACCCGCCCGAAGTGCGCGAACTGCTGGGCGAAATGGCCGCGGCCGGCGTGCTCATGCAGTCGAACATCAAGTTCAACGGCGCGCTGGTGCTGCAGGTCTTCGGCGACGGGCCGGTCAAGCTGGCGGTGGCCGAGGTGCAGTCCGACCTGGGACTGCGCGCGACGGCCTCCATCCAGGGCGAGGTGCCCGTGGGCGCGCGCCTGTCCGAGATGGTGAACGCCGGCGGCGGCGGGCGCTGCGCGATCACGCTCGATCCGAAGGACCGGCTGCCGGGCCAGCAGCCCTACCAGGGCGTGGTGCCGCTGCACGGCGACCGGCACGAGAAGCTGGAAAAGCTCAGCGAGGTGCTGCAGCACTACATGCTGCAGTCGGAGCAGCTCGACACCACGCTCGTGCTCGCCGCTGACGACAAGGTGGCCGCGGGCCTGCTCATCCAGCGCATGCCGATCAAGGGCGAGGGCAACCTCGCCGGCGCCGAGCTGAGCCACAGCGAGAACGAGGACCAGATCGGCCGCAACGAGGACTACAACCGCATCGCCACGCTGGCGGCGAGCCTCACGCGCGAGGAGCTGCTGTCGCTGGACGTGGACACCGTGCTGCACCGCCTCTTCTGGGAAGAGAAGCTGCTGCGCTTCGTGCCCAAGGAGGGCGTGGACGGCCCGCGCTTCGCCTGCACCTGCAGCCGCGACCGCGTGAGCGCCATGCTGCGCAGCCTGGGCGCGGAAGAGGCCGAGAGCATCCTGGCCGAGCGCCCGGAGATCGAGGTGGGCTGCGAATTCTGCGGGCAGCAGTACCGGTTCGACGCGGTGGATGCCGCCCAGATCTTCACGAACGCAACCGAGCTGCCGCCCGGAACGAAGGCCGTGCAGTAATAGCGGCTGACACGACCCTTCCGGCGTTGTTGCCGCATCTTGTCGTACTACTCGTACTGCCTGCGATGCGGCGCCCAGCCAGAACCGCTTCGCTGGGTCGTGTGAGCCGCTCCGAGAGAGCTCAGGCCCGCTCCGCGTCCTGCGTGAGCAGGCGCTGGAACAGCCGGCGCTCGCAGTCCGGATCGCTGCATTTCTCGCACCCCCAGGCGGGTTCCCGCTGGTTCGCGGGCCGCGGGCGTGCCGCGGGAGAGGCCGTCGGTGCGGCCATGGGCGCGCCGGCCGGCTGCAGCAGGGCCAGCGCCTGCCGCAGGCGCGCGGCGGGCGGGCCGTAGAACACCACGTAGGTCCAGCCGAGCGTGTGCAGCAGGTCGCGCAACATGGCGTCCTGCCGCTCGAGGACCGCGGCATCGCCGCCATCCCCGCCGGGGGCCGGCAGGCCATCCAGCCCCATCAGCCAGGCCTGCGTGCAGCCGCTCGCGCGCAGGGCCTGCAGGGCCCGCGCGGGGTGTGCGGTGTCTGCCTCCAGATGCACCGGCATGCAGGTCCAGCCGCGTGCCGGGCCGCCTGTGGGGGCCGCGGCGTGCAGCGCGGCGACCAGCGCATCGGCACCCGCGCCCGGCGCACCCAGCACGGCCGTGCGCACGGTCGCGCGGCAAGCGGGCCGGAGAGCGGTCGACAAGGGGGTGGAAGAGGGCATGGGTGCGCGCGGTGCAGGGCGCAGGGCGCAGCAGGGACCGGCCGCCGCTTGTCAGCGCGGGGTCACGTGCACGTAGACCTCGTTGGGCTTGACCATGCCCAGCTCGCTGCGGGCCTTTTCCTCGACCATGTCGAGGCCGTCGCGCAGATCGCTCACCTCCGAGGCCAGGCGCTCGTTCTCCTGCCGGGCGCGGTCGTTGGCCTGCTTCTGCGCGGCGATCTTCTCCTTCATCTCCTGGACGTGGACGACGCTGCCGCGGCCCGTCCAGAGCTGTGCCTGCACGGCCACGAGCAG
Source organism: Acidovorax sp. PRC11 (assembly GCF_031844105.1). Classification (NCBI taxonomy): domain Bacteria; kingdom Pseudomonadati; phylum Pseudomonadota; class Betaproteobacteria; order Burkholderiales; family Comamonadaceae; genus Acidovorax; species Acidovorax sp. PRC11. The sequence goes on from NZ_JAUZUQ010000011.1 coordinate 87,070, forward strand.
GAGCAGCAGCACCAGGGGAACGATACGGGGATTCATGGTGCGCAGGCGCCGCGGGAACGTGGATCGGAAGGTGGGGTGGCGGCGGCCATCGCGCCGCGCTCCGCGTGCCGGCGCGGGCCGGCATGGGGAGCGCCAAGCGCGGTCCGGGGCCGCAGGCCCCGGAATCCGCCCGGCGTCAGCGCAGGTTGTAGAACGCCTCGCGGCCGGGGTAGTGCGCGATGTCGCCCAGGTCTTCCTCGATGCGCAGCAACTGGTTGTACTTGGCGATGCGGTCCGAGCGCGACAGCGAGCCCGTCTTGATCTGGCCGGCGTTGGTGCCCACGGCGATGTCGGCGATGGTGGAGTCTTCCGTCTCGCCCGAGCGGTGCGAGATCACGGCCGTGTAGCCCGCGCGCTTGGCCATCTCGATGGCGGCGAAGGTTTCGGTCAGCGTGCCGATCTGGTTGATCTTGATGAGGATCGAGTTGCCGATGCGCTTGTCGATGCCTTCCTTCAGGATCTTGGTGTTGGTGACGAACAGGTCGTCGCCCACCAGCTGCACCTTCTCGCCGAGGCGTTCCGTCAGGTGCTTCCAGCCGTCCCAGTCGCCTTCGGCCATGCCGTCCTCGATGGAGATGATCGGGTACTTGTCCACCCAGGTGGCCAGCATGTCGGTCCATTGCTGGGCCGTCAGCTGCAGGCCGCCTTCGCCTTCGAGCACGTACTTGCCGTCCTTGAAGAACTCGCTGGCCGCGCAGTCCAGGGCCAGGGCGATCTGCTCGCCGGCCGTGTAGCCCGCCTGGTCGATCGCCTGCAGGATCAGCTGGATGGCCGCTTCGTGGTTCTCGACGCTGGGCGCGAAGCCGCCTTCGTCGCCCACGGCGGTGCTCATGCCCTTGTCGTTGATGATCTTCTTCAGGGCGTGGAACACCTCGGCGCCCCAGCGCACGGCCTCGCGGAAGCTCGGCGCGCCCACGGGAACGATCATGAACTCCTGCAGGTCCAGGCTGTTGTTGGCGTGCGCGCCGCCGTTGATGACGTTCATCATCGGCACGGGCAGCTGCAGGCCGCCCATGCCGCCCAGGTAGCGGTACAGCGGCAGGCCGGATTCCTCGGCGGCGGCGCGGGCCACGGCCATGGAGACGGCCAGCATGGCGTTGGCGCCCAGGCGGCTCTTGTTGTCGGTGCCGTCCAGGTCGATCAGGGTCTTGTCCAGGAAGGCCTGCTCGGAGGCGTCCAGGCCCAGCACGGCCTCGGAGATCTCGGTGTTGATGTGCTCGACGGCCTTGAGCACGCCCTTGCCGAGGTAGCGGCCCTTGTCGCCGTCGCGCAGCTCGATGGCTTCGCGGCTGCCGGTGGAGGCGCCGGAGGGCACGGCCGCGCGGCCCATCACGCCCGATTCCAGCAGCACGTCGCACTCGACGGTGGGGTTGCCGCGGCTGTCCAGCACTTCGCGGCCGACGATATCAACGATGGCACTCATGGGTTTCCTTTGAGGAGTTTGATGAGGGGTGGGGCAGGCGCGCCGCGGGCGCCTGACACGGGCGCGCCGGGCATGCGGCTGCGGAAAGGGGGAGGCCGTGAGGGCGTGGGCCGCTCCGGGCCGGCGAAGACGTCAGATCCCTTCGACGCACACCATGCGCATGACCGCCGCACCCAGGCGCGCGGACTTCGCCTGCTGGTACTCGGCGGATTCGTAGAAGGCGCGGGCGGCCTCCATGGTGGGGAATTTCAGGACCACGGTGCGGCCCGGGTTCCAGTCGCCCTCCAGCACCTCCACGCGGCCGCCGCGCACGCACACTTCGGCGCCGTGCGCCTGCATGGCCTGGGTGCTGAGGCGGCGGTACTCTTCGTACTGCTCGGGGTTGGTGACGGTGACGGACGCGATGATGTAGGCGCTGCTCATGGGATGTCTCAAGCTCCGAAGTCGTTTTCGAGAAAGCCGTTCCGCTTGGTGACGGAATCCAGGGCGACGAGGGTTTCCAGCAGCGCCTTCATGTGCTTGAGCGGCACCGCGTTGGGGCCGTCCGAGAGGGCGTTGCAGGGGTCGGGGTGCGTTTCCATGAAGAGGCCGGCCACGCCCACGGCCACGGCCGCGCGCGCCAGCACCGGCACCATCTCGCGCTGGCCGCCGCTGCTGGTGCCCTGGCCGCCGGGCAGCTGCACGCTGTGGGTGGCGTCGAACACCACGGGCGCGCCCGTCTCGCGCATGATGGCGAGGCTCCGCATGTCGGAGACGAGGTTGTTGTAGCCGAAGCTCGCGCCACGCTCGCAGGCCATGAAGCTGTCTTCCGGCAGGCCCTTCTCGCGCGCGGCGGCACGGGCCTTGTCGATGACGTTCTTCATGTCGTGGGGCGCGAGGAACTGCCCCTTCTTGATGTTCACCGGCTTGCCCGACTGCGCCACGGCGCGGATGAAGTCGGTCTGGCGGCAGAGGAACGCGGGCGTCTGCAGCACGTCCACCACCTTCGCGGCCTCGGTGATGTCGTCCTCGGTGTGCACGTCGGTCAGCACGGGCACGTCCAGTTCGCGGCGGATCTTGGACAGGATCTCCAGGCCCTTCTCGCGGCCCGGGCCGCGGAAGCTCGTGCCCGAGGACCGGTTGGCCTTGTCGAAGCTGCTCTTGAAGATGAACGGGATGCCCAGCGCCGCCGTGGTCTCCTTCAGGCGGCCGGCCACGTCCATCTGCAGCTGTTCGGACTCGATGACGCAGGGGCCTGCGATGAGGAAGAAGGGCCGGTCGAGGCCGGCGTCGAAGCCGCAGAGTTTCATGGAAGGGGCCTTGTGGGAGGGTGCCTGCGGCTCAGGAGGCCGCGGCGGCGGGCAGGGCGGGCTGGCGGCTCTTCTGGTGCTCGATCGCCGCCTTGATGAAGGCGTTGAAGAGCGGATGGCCGTCCCACGGGGTGGATTTGAACTCCGGGTGGAACTGCACGCCGATGAACCACGGATGCACCTCGCGCGGCAGCTCTACGATCTCGGTGAGCTGTTCGCGCTGCGTGAGCGCGGAGATCACGAGGCCGGCGCGGCGGAGCTGGTCGAGGTAGTTCACGTTCGCCTCGTAGCGGTGGCGGTGGCGTTCGGTGACGATGTTGCCGTAGATCTCGTGCGCCAGCGTGCCGGCGGCGACGTCGGAGCTCTGCGCGCCCAGGCGCATGGTGCCGCCCAGGTCGGAGGTCTCGCTGCGCGTCTGGATGGTGCCGTCGGAATCCTTCCACTCGGTGATCAGCGCGATCACGGGGTGGGGCGTGGCGGCGTCGAACTCGGTGCTGTTGGCGTTCGCGAGGCCCGCCACGTGGCGCGCGTATTCGATGGTGGCCACCTGCATGCCGAGGCAGATGCCGAGGTAGGGCACCTGCTGCTCGCGGGCGTAGCGCGCCGTGCAGATCTTGCCTTCCACGCCGCGCGCGCCGAAGCCGCCGGGCACCAGGATGGCGTCGTACTTGGCGAGCTTCTCGGCCGCATCGCCCGGGGCGATGGTTTCGGAGTCGACGTGCTCGATCTTCACGCGCACGTGGTTCTTCATGCCCGCGTGGCGCAGCGCCTCGTTCACCGACTTGTAGCTGTCGGAGAGATCGACGTACTTGCCCACCATGGCGATGGTGACCTCGCCCTGCGGGTGCTCGGTCTCGTACACGAGCTGGTCCCAGCGCTTCAAGCTGGTGGGCGGGGTGTTCAGGCGCAGCTTGTCGCAGATCAGGCCGTCCAGGCCCTGCTCGTGCAGCATGCGGGGCACCTTGTAGATGGTGTCCACGTCCCACATGCTGATCACGCCCCATTCGGCCACGTTGGTGAACAGCGAGATCTTGCCGCGCTCCTCTTCGGGAATGCGGCGGTCGGCGCGGCAGAGCAGGGCGTCGGGCTGGATGCCGATCTCGCGCAGCTTCTGCACCGTGTGCTGGGTGGGCTTGGTCTTGAGCTCGCCGGCTGCCGCGATGTAGGGCAGGTAGGTGAGGTGCACGAACGCGGAGTTGTTCGGCCCCATGCGCAGGCTCATCTGGCGCACGGCCTCGAGGAACGGCAGCGATTCGATGTCGCCCACCGTGCCGCCGATCTCGACGATGGCGACGTCCACCGCGTCGTCGGTGCCGATGCCGGCGCCGCGCTTGACGTATTCCTGGATCTCGTTGGTGACGTGCGGGATCACCTGCACCGTCTTGCCGAGGTAGTCGCCGCGGCGTTCCTTCTCCAGCACGGACTGGTAGATCCGGCCCGTGGTGAAGTTGTTGGTCTTCTTCATGCGCGTTTCGATGAAACGCTCATAGTGGCCGAGGTCGAGGTCGGTCTCGGCGCCGTCGTCGGTGACGAACACCTCGCCGTGCTGGAACGGGGACATGGTGCCCGGGTCCACGTTGATGTACGGGTCGAGCTTGATGAGGGTGACTTTGAGGCCGCGCGATTCGAGGATCGCAGCAAGGGAGGCTGAGGCGATTCCCTTGCCCAGGGAAGACACCACACCGCCGGTGACGAAGACAAATTTGGTCATGTCTTTTATGGTGGTGGGAAATCGGGATTATAGAGGCCGGCCCGGGCATGCCCGGCAGGACCCGGCCCTTTCCCCCGCGCGGCCGCGGGGCGTCTGCTAAATTGCGCGCCCATGAACGAACTGGCCGGCAAACACATCCTCTTGGGCCTCTCGGGCGGCGTCGCCTGCTACAAATCGGCCGAACTGGCCCGGCTGCTCGCCAAGGCGGGCGCCACCGTGCAGGTGGTGATGACCGAGGCGGCCGAGCGCTTCATCACGCCCGTGACGATGCAGGCGCTCACGGGCCGCACCGTCTACACCTCGCAGTGGGACGCGCGCGAACCGAACAACATGCCGCACATCAACCTGGGGCGCGAGGCCGATGCGATCCTGGTCGCCCCCTGCAGCGCGGATTTCATCGCGCGGCTGGTACAGGGGCGCTCCGACGAGCTGCTCAGCCTGCTGTGCCTGGCCCGCCCCGCGCAGCGCGTGCCGCTGCTGCTCGCGCCCGCGATGAACCGCGAGATGTGGGCGCATCCCGCCACGCAGCGCAACCTCGCCCAGGTGGCGGCGGACGGCGCCGTGGTGCTGGGCGTGGGCACGGGCGAGCAGGCCTGCGGCGAAACCGGCGACGGCCGCATGCTGGAGCCCGCGGAGCTGCTGGAGGAACTGGCGGCCTTCTTCGCGCCCAAGCTGCTCGCGGGCCAGCGCGTGCTGGTCACGGCCGGCCCGACCTTCGAGGCGATCGACCCGGTGCGGGGCATCACCAATCTCTCCAGCGGCAAGATGGGCTTCGCCATCGCCCGCGCCGCGCGCGAAGCGGGCGCAGAGGTGGATCTGGTGGCCGGCCCGGTGCACCAGCCGACGCCGCGCGGCGTGCGCCGGGTGGACGTGCGCTCGGCGCGCGAGATGCTGGGCGCCACCACCGCGCTCGCGCAGCAGGCCACCGTGTTCGTGGCCACGGCCGCGGTGGCGGACTGGCGGCCCGCCGAGGCTTCGGCGCGCAAGATCAAGAAGGACGGCTCCGGCGAGGTGCCGGCGCTCGCCTTCGTGGAGAACCCCGACATCCTGGCGACCGTCGCCGCCACGGCCCGCGCGCAGGGCGGCACGCCCTACTGCGTGGGCTTCGCGGCCGAGAGCGACAACCTGCTGGAGCACGCCACCGCCAAGCGCGCCCGCAAGGGCGTGCCGCTGCTGGTCGGCAACATCGGTCCCGAGACCTTCGGCCAGGACGACAATGCCCTGCTGCTCGTGGATGCCGAAGGCCACCGCATGCTGCCGCGCGCCTCCAAGCGCGAGCTGGCCTGGCAGCTCGTGGCGGACATCGCCCGCCGGCTGGCCGCGCGCTGAGGCCGCCCCGCCCGCGCGGGCCGCTGGGCGATCCGTCCGTTCATGCGGGCGGCCGGGCGGCCCAGGCGGCCCCGGCTTGCCCACCCATCACTTCCCCCGGCGCGGAGCGTTGCATTCCCGCGCCACTTTGAAAGCACTTGTGAAAATCGACGTCAAGATCCTCGACGCGCGGATGGCGCAGCAGTTGCCCGCCTACGCCACCCCCGGCAGTGCCGGCCTCGACCTGCGCGCCTGCCTGGACGAGCCCCTGGTGCTCGCGCCCAATGCCTGGCAGCTGGTGCCGACCGGCATCGCCATCTACCTGAAAGACCCCGGCTACGCGGCGCTGATCCTGCCCCGGTCGGGCCTGGGCCACAAGCACGGCATCGTGCTGGGCAACCTCGTGGGCCTGATCGACAGCGACTACCAGGGCCAGCTCATGGTGAGCGCCTGGAACCGGAGCGACGTCGCGTTCACGATGCAGCCGATGGAGCGCCTCGCGCAGCTCGTGATCGTGCCGGTGGTGCAGGCGCAGTTCAACGTGGTGGAGGATTTCCCGGCCAGCGAACGCGGCGGAAACGGTTACGGTTCCACGGGCAAGCTGTAGGTATCGTCCTATCCGCCCGAGGCGATGGTGCCTACGGTGGCCGCTGCCATCTCCCGGCGGAGGCCGCGGCCGGCCCCATGCTTCAATGCATCGACCGGCGGGGCCAGGACCTTGCCCCCTTCGAGCACCCAACAAGGAGTCGAACATGCAGAAGTTTTCCCGCACCACCGCAGTGATCGCCACCGTCGCCCTCGCTGGCGCCCTTGGCGCCTGCGCCGAGCAGCCCCGCTACGGCTCGCAGTACCCCGCGTCTCAGCCGACGTACTCCAGCTACCCCCAGGGTGCTCCCGCACCGGCCGGCATGGAATACGGCACGGTGACGAACATCGAGACCCTGCAGGGCCGCAGCAGCGGCAGCAGCGTGGGCGTGGGCACCGTCGCGGGCGCCGTGATCGGGGGCGTGCTGGGCAACCAAGTGGGCAAGGGCACCGGCCGTGCCGCGGCCACCGTGCTCGGCGCGGTCGGCGGCGGCGTGGTGGGCAACCAGATCGAGGGCCGCACCGGCAACAACAACGACGGCCGCATCGAAGGCTACCGCATCACCATCCAGCTCGACCAGGGCGGCCAGCGCGCCTACGACGTGGGCTCGCCCGGCGACCTGCGCCCCGGCGACCGCGTGCGCCTGAATGGCGGTCAGATCTCGCGCATGTAAGTGATTGCGGGACAGGGTCCGGCAGCCATGCCGTGGCCCCCTTGAAAAAAAGGACCCTCGGGTCCTTTTTCGCTTTTCATGGCCGTGCATTCCGGCGCGCGGCCGGCGACGCCGCATTCGCCGCTCCGTCCGGATTCAGTGCAGCAGCGGTTCGTCCGCGTCGGGTGGCTGGATGCGGAAGAAGCCCGTGCCGGCCGTGCCGCGACCGATCTCCTCTTCCGTGGCCTCGCGCACGCCCTGCACGGTGAGGTGCAGGCGCAGCGCGATGCCGGCGAGCGGATGGTTGCCGTCCAGCACCACGTGTTCGGGATAGATCTGCGCCACGGTGTAGAGCACGTCGCGCGGGGCATCCGGGTTCGATCCCTCGGGCAGGGCGCTGCCCTCGATGGTCATGCCTTCCTCGAGGTCGGCCGGGAAGCGGCTGCGGGGTTCGAGGAACAGCAGCTGGTCCTGGTAGTCGCCGAAGGCCTCCTCGGGCTCCAGGTGCAGCGCGACGGTGTCGCCCGCGGTGTGGCCCTGCAGCCCCTCTTCGATGCGGGCGAACAGGTCATCGCCGCCGACGAGGAATTCCACCGGGTCGTCGAGCACGTCCAGCTCCTCGCCCAATGTGTCTTTCAGGATCCAGGTCAAAGCGACCACGCATTGTTGGTTGATTTCCATAGGAGAATTGTCGCAGTTCGTCCACCGGCCGCGCCACTGTGGCGTGCGCCCTCCGCTTTTCCCCCATGGATACCCACACCCCCCTCGCCCTGCTGGGCGGAATGACCCCCGCGCAGTTCATGCGCCGCCACTGGCAGAAGAAGCCGCTGCTGGTGCGCCAGGCCATCGCCCCGTTCGTGCCGCCCGTGGGCCGCCAGGAACTGTTCGCGCTGGCGGCGCAGGAAACCGTCGAATCGCGCCTCGTGCAGCAGAAGCAGGGCGCCTGGAGCCTGCGGCACGGTCCGTTCGCGCGCCGCGCGCTGCCGCCGCTGGCCACGCCCGACTGGACGCTGCTGGTGCAGGGCGTGGATCTGCACGACGACGCCGTGCATGCGCTGCTGCAGCAGTTCCGCTTCGTCCCGCAGGCCCGCCTCGACGACCTGATGATCAGCTACGCCTCCGAGGGCGGCGGCGTCGGGCCGCATTTCGACAGCTACGACGTGTTCCTGCTGCAGGCCCATGGCCGGCGGCGCTGGCGCATCGGCCGGCAGAAGGACCTGTCGCTCAAGGACGGCATTCCGCTCAAGATCCTGGAGAACTTCGAGCCCGAGCAGGAGTTCGTGCTGGAGCCCGGCGACATGCTCTACCTGCCGCCGCGCTGGGCGCACGACGGCATCGCGGAAGGCGAGTGCATGACCTATTCGATCGGCTTCCGCTCGCCGTCGCGCACGGGCCTCGCGCACGACCTGCTCACGCGCCTGTCCGACGGCCCGGACGAGGACGGACCGGGGCATCCGCAGCTCTACCGCGATCCGTCGCAGGGCGCGGTGGACCGGCCGGGCGAGGTGCCGGCCGCGCTGGTCGAGTTCGCGCGCGATGCGCTCGCGCGCGCGCTGGCCGAGCCCCTGGCGGTGGAACGCGCGCTGGGCGAGAGCCTGACCGAGCCCAAGCCGAACGTCTGGTTCGAGCCCGGCGAGCCCGAGGGGCTGGAGCAGGGCGTGCGCCTGGACCGCCGCACGCGCATGATGTACGACGCGCGCCATGTGTTCATCAACGGCGAAAGCTACCTGGCCGGCGGTCGCGATGCGGCGCTCATGCGGCGCCTCGCCGACCAGCGGGGCCTGGAGGCGCGCGACCTGGCCCGCGCGAGCGACGATGCGCTGGACCTGCTGGCTTCCTGGTGCGAAGCCGGCTGGGTGCACGCGGAAACCGGCCGCTAGCCCCGGCGCGGGACCGCCCGCCAACGCAGCAGCAAAGGAGGTCTCCATGGATTTTTCGCAGGCCCTGGCCGGTGAGGGGCCGCTGCCGTCCGGCCGTTTCGAGGGCCGCGCGGCGTTCGCCGACGGCGTGCGCGCCGCGCTTGCCTGTGCCGCCCGCGAAGGCTGGCGGGAACTCGTGCTGTGCGATTTCGATTTCCACGACTGGCCGCTCGGCGAGCGCGATGTCGAGGCGTGCCTGCAGGCCTGGGCGGGGCGCGGGCGGCGGCTCACGCTGCTGGCGGCCGGTTATGACGAGATCGTGCGCCGGCATGCCCGCTTCGTGCGCTGGCGCGCCACCTGGGACCACATCATCGAGTGCCGCCGGGCGCCGGCGAGGGACCGGCAGGAGCTGCCCGGCGTGCTGTGGTCGGACCGCTGGGTGCTGCAGCGGCTGGACCCGGAGCGCAGCACGGGCGTGGCCGGCAGCGAGCCGGAGCGGCGGCTGCAGGTGCGCGAGGCGCTGGACGAATGGCTGCTGCGGCGCAGCACGCCGGCGTTTCCGGCCACCACGCTGGGACTGTGAGGTAAAGCGCTGGAAAACGGCGTATCAGTGTTAGTCGGTATTGACGCAATCTCCCTATAATTTGCGATTGATGTCCGGACACGTTGTTGCGACGTGCCGAGCGCCACGGGGTGCACCGCACCCGGCCAAAGCGCATCGCTGAAAGAGGGCGGCGTGGCGGCAAGTTTCCAAGATCCGTCTGTCCCATAAGGAAAATACCGAAATGAAGAACTCTCTCGTTCTGGCTGCCCTGGTCGCGTCCGTCGCTCTCGCCGCTTGCGGCAAGAAGGAAGAAGCTCCGGCGCCCGCACCGGCTCCGGTCGAAGCACCCGCTCCCGCCCCTGCCGTGGTGCCCGCTCCCGAGGCTTCCGCTGCAGCCCCCGCTGCCGCTGCCGAGGCATCCGCCGCTGCTTCCGATGCATCCGCTGCCGCCAGCGACGCCGCCAAGGCCGCTGCCGACGCTGCTGCTGCCGCCGCTGCTGCCGGCGCTTCCGCCGCCAAGTAAGCCACTGGCCGATCGTCGTTCCTGCCGCGGGGCCACCAGCCCGTGGCGGCAGGTCCGGCACGAAGCCCCGTACCGCGAGGTCGGGGCTTTTTTTCGCCCTGGCGCGGCGGCGCGATCGTCAGTCGGCGGCGATCCAGCCGGTGCCGGTGCGCGGGTCGGCGACGTCGATCTGCTCGGGGGCCCAGCCGATTGCCTGGGCGAGCGCCGCGCGCGCGAGGTCGGGACGGTTGTTCTGCAGGCTGAGGTGGGCGGCGGCCACGCGCTTCAGTCCGCCGTGGTGCACCGCCCGCAGGATTTCCGCGGACACGTGGTTGCCCAGGTGGCCGTAGGCACCGCCGATGCGCCGCTTGAGGAACGCGGGGTAGCTGGAGACGGACAGCATCTCGCGGTCGTGGTTGGTCTCCAGCAGCAGCGCATGGCAGCCGCGCAGGTGGGAGAGCACGTGCTCGGTGGCGTGGCCGAGGTCGGTGAGCAGGCCGACGTGCGTGGCCCCGTCGCTGCAGCGCAGGTGCAGGGGCTCGCGCGCGTCGTGCGGCACGGTGAAGGCGCGTGCCTCGAAGGCGCCGAGGTCGATCGCCTGGCCGTCGGCGGCGACGTGCAGCAGGCCGTCCAGGTCGGGAGCGCCGATCGCGGAATAGGTGCCGTGGCTCATCCACGCCGGGATGCGGTGGCGCAGCGCGATCTTCTGCATGCAGCCCACGTGGTCGGAATGCTCGTGGGTGATGAAGATCGCGTCGATGTCGTCGATCGCGAGGCCGGATTCGCCCAGCCGCGCGGCGAGCTGGCGCGGCCCCAGCCCGCAGTCGATGAGCAGGCGCCGCACCTGCGTGCCGCTGCGCCCCTCGACGATGGTGGCGTTGCCCGAGCTGCCGCTGCCCAGGCTCTTGAATCGCAGCACGCGGTGGGGTGCTCCTCAGCGGGCGGCCGTGCCGCTCACTTCAGGTCGTCCGACAGCACGCGCACGATGCGGTCCGCGTTGGCCGACGCGTCGGGCGCGCCCGATGCGTTCAGCACCGCCACGGTGCTCTTGCCGCCTTCGCTGCGCACCTGGATGCGGTACTTGACCGGCGGCGCCGCATCGTTCGAGCGGCCCAGCAGCTTGGCGAAGAAGCCCGGGTCCTTCTTCTCGGTGGGCTCCACGTAGCGCACGAAGTACACGCCCTGGGCGCGGTCGCGGTCTTCGACGGTGAAGCCGGTGCGGTCGAGGGCCAGGCCCACGCGCCGCCATGCGCGGTCGAAGTTCTCGTCGAGCTGCACCACCGGCGCGTTGCCCACACGGGCGATGCGGGCCGTCGGCGGCGTCTGCACGGGCGCGGCGGCCACGGCGCGGGACTGCTCCTCGCTCACGCCGAGCTTGACCATCAGGCGGCGCAGGAATTCGGTTTCCAGCTCCGGATCGACCGGGCGGGGCTGCCACACGGTGCTGTCCTTCTGGGCGGAGCTGTAGACCTCGACCATGCCGCGGTGGCTGATGTAGATCTCGGTCGAGCCATCGGAGGCGCGCTCCAGGCGCGTGCGGAACTTGTCGCGCTCGCCGGTGGAATAGATCGAGTCGAACACCTTGCCGAGCGTGGAGCGGATGATGTCCTGCGGCAGCTTGGCGCGGTTCTCGGCCCAGTCGGTTTCCATGATGCCGAGGTTGGGCTGGTCGATCTGCAGCACGAAGCCGTTCTCGTTCCAGAAGTCGCGCACGGGCTCCCAGAGCGTATCGGCCGGACGCTTCACGACCAGCCAGCGCTGGTTGCCGTCGCGCTCGATGCGCACGTCGCCCAGCGACTGCGAGGCGGCGTTGACGGTGCCGGGCTGGCGCTGCGCCTGGCCGGCCTGGAAGGCCGCGGCGGAGACCACGCCGCCGGGAATGGTGTAGCGCGAGTCGCGCGAGAGCTGGGTCAGGTCCGGCGGCACTTCGAGGGTCGGGCCCTTGGTGGCGCTCTTGTAGTCGATCTTGTCGTTCTCCAGCACGGAGCAGGCGGAGAGGGCCATGGCAAGGCCGAGCAGGCCCAGGCGGTTGATAGCGTTCACGCGGAAATCCTTAAACGGTGTCTCTGGAGTGTGCTGCGGCGGAAGGCGCGGGCGGTCGGACGGAGCGTGGGCCGGCGCGCTTCAGAGCAGGCCGGCGGAGCGCAGCGCGGCTTCCACCACGGGTTCGCTCGCGGACGACAGCGGCGTCATGGGCAGGCGCATCGTGCCGCCGCACAGGCCCATGCGCTGCAGGGCCCACTTCACGGGGATGGGGTTGGCTTCGACGAAGAGGTGCTTGTGCACCGGCATCAGGCGCAGCTGGATCTCCATGGCGCGGCGCGTGTCGCCCGCGATCGCGGCCACGCAGAGCTCGTGCATGAGGCGCGGCGCCACGTTGGCGGTGACGCTGATGTTGCCCTGGCCGCCGCAGAGCATGAGCGCCACGGCCGTCGGATCGTCGCCCGAATAGACGGCGAAGCCCTTGGGCACGTCGCGGATCAGCCACTGCGCGCGCTCGATGTTGCCGGTGGCTTCCTTGATGCCGATGATGCCGGGCACCTGGGCGAGGCGCAGCACCGTGTCGTGCAGCATGTCCGCGACGGAGCGGCCGGGCACGTTGTAGAGGATGGTGGGCAGGTCGCCCACGGCCTCGGCGATCGCCTTGAAGTGCTGGTACTGGCCCTCTTGGGTGGGCTTGTTGTAGTAGGGCACGACCTGCAGCTGGCTGTCGGCGCCCACCTTCTTGGCGAAGCGGGCCAGCTCGATCGCCTCGGCCGTGGAGTTGGCGCCGCAGCCGGCCATGATCGGCACGCGGCCGGCGGACTGCTCGACCGCGACGCGGATGATCTCGCAGTGCTCCTCGACGTTCACCGTGGGCGATTCGCCCGTGGTGCCCACGACGCCGATGCAGTCGGTGCCCTCGGCGACGTGCCAGTCGATCAGCTTGCGCAGGGTGGAGTAGTCCACGCTGCCGTCCTCATGCATGGGGGTGACGAGGGCGACGATGCTGCCGGTGAGGGTGGCGCTGGAAGAGGTCATGTCCGCGAAGGAAAACGGTAAAGGGGCATTCTAACGAGTGTGTAACCGGCCCGGCCGGGGGGTTAACCGGGGGGCGGCGGCACGAGGGGGTGGCGAGGCGGTGCGTCGCCGGGCGCCTGCCGGACGGCCGCGATGCGCTGCACGAAGCGTTCCGGCGACGGCAGGAAGCCGTCCTCGTAGGCCACGATCCTCAGACCCGCGCAGGCACCCAGCAGTTCCCCGGGTTCGAGCAGAAAGTCCGGCCGCGATGGACGGCCCACGGTGCCGTTGCCGTGCGCGAAGGTCTCGTAGAGCAGCACGCCGCCGGGCGCGACGCTCTGCACCAGGGTGGGCAGCAGCGGACGCCAGAGGTAGTGGGTGACCACGACGGCATCGAAGCGGCGACCGGCGAACGGCCAGGGGCCCTGTTCGATGTCGGCGCAGACCAGCTCGCCCAGGCCCGCCAGCGCGGCGACCTCGGGCCCGGAGCGGTCCACGCCCGCGACGGCATGGCCGCGCGCGTGGAACCAGCGCAGGTGCCGGCCGCCGCCGCAGGCCACGTCCAGTACGCGGCCATGGGGCGGCACCAGATGGGCCCAGCGCACGATCCAGTCGGAGGGGGCGGCGTGGCCGGGCGCTGCGGTGCGCGGGAGAGGAGGGGAGGGCTGCATGGCGAAGGCCGGCGGGACGCGGGGGAGGGCCGGGACGGGCCCGCGATGGATCGGTCAGAAGCAGGACCAGACCTGGTCCGCCATCATGACCACGAAACCGGGCTCCGCGTACAGCGCGAAAGCGGCGGACAGCGCCGCGGCGGCCGCGGCGGCCATTGCCAGCCGCCGTTTCCAGGCGGGGCGGCGCGGAGTGGATGCGGGCCGGGCGGTGTCGACCATGGCGTGCATGCCGCGGCTCACACGGCGGCGCCTGCCCGGGCCGGGGAGCGCACGATCGGCGATTCGCGCACCGGCAGGTTGATGAGGCCGGCCGCGACGCCCAGCGCGATGGCGAGGTACCAGACCACGTCGTAGCTGCCCGTGCGGTCGTAGAGATAGCCTCCCAGCCAGACGCCCAGGAAGCTGCCGATCTGGTGGCTGAAGAACACGAAGCCGCCCAGCATCGAGAGGTGCTGCACGCCGAAGATCTGCGCCACCGTCGCGTTGGTGGGCGGCACGGTGGAGAGCCACAGGAAGCCGATCACCGCCGAGAACACGTACACCGACACCGGCGTGAGCGGCGCGATCAGGAACACGGTGATCGCCACGGCGCGGGCGCAGTAGATGAACGCCAGGATGTGCCGGCGCGCCATGCGCTGGCCCAGCGTGCCCGCGATGTAGGTGCCGAAGACGTTGAAGAGGCCGATGAGCGCCAGCGCGTAGCTCGCCACCTGGGGCGAGAGGCCGTGGTCCTTGAGGTAGCTCGGCATGTGCACGCCGATGAAGACCACCTGGAAACCGCAGACGAAGTAGCCGGCCGTGAGCAGCAGGAAGCTGGGATAGCGCAGCGCTTCGGAGAGGGCCTCGCCCACGCTCTGGCCGCGCGGCGGGCGGGCACTACCGGCGGCGCCCGCGGCCGCGCGCCCGAACCCCGGCTCGCGCAGGCCGAAGGCGATTGGCACGATCAGCAGCACCATCACCGAGAGCGCGAGCAGCGACTCCTGCCAGCCCAGGCGGGCGATGAGCTGCCCTTCCACCGGCACCATGAGGAATTGCCCGAACGAGCCCGCGGCCGCCGCGACCCCCATGGCCCAGGAGCGCTTCTCGGCCGGGATCTGCCGCCCCAGCACGCCGTAGATCACCGCGTAGGTGGTGCCCGCCTGGGCGGCGCCGATCAGCACGCCCGCGGTGAGCGCGAACAGCAGCGGCGTGGGCGATAGCGCCATGCCGGCCAGGCCCGCGGCGTAGAGCACCGCGCCGCCGATCAGCACGCGGAAGGCGCCGAAGCGGTCGGCCGCCATGCCCGCGAAGATGCCGAACACGCCCCAGGCGAGGTTCTGCACGGCGATCGCCAGCGCGAAGCTCTGGCGCGTCCAGCCCATGTCCTGGGTGATCGGCTGCAGCCACAGGCCGAAGCCGTGGCGGATGCCCATGGAGAGCGTGACGATGGCCGCGCCGCAGGCGAGGACCTGCACCATGGAGAGCTTGGGGGTTTCGGAGGACATCCGGCGAATGTAGCCAAAAGTGGCGCGCGGCGCTCGCGGGCCGGTGGGGGTTAACCCGTGCCGCATGCGGGCGACTGTCTTTCCATCCAGTGTCGCCGGGCGGGCCGCACTACAATCCGCGCCCATGGCAGCCAAACCCTCTTCCGTCTCGCCCAGCGACTATTCCGAAGGTTCGATCCGCGTGCTCAAGGGCCTGGAGCCCGTGAAGCAGCGGCCGGGCATGTACACGCGCACCGACAACCCGCTGCACATCATCCAGGAAGTGCTCGACAACGCGGCCGACGAGGCCCTGGCCGGGCACGGCAAGCGCATCAAAGTCACCCTGCATGCCGACGGCTCCGTCGGCATCGAGGACGACGGCCGCGGCATTCCGTTCGGCCTGCACCCCGAGGAGAAGGCCCCGGTGATCGAGCTGGTCTTCACGCGGCTGCACGCGGGCGGCAAGTTCGACAAGGGCAAGGGCGGCGCCTACAGCTTCTCGGGCGGCCTGCACGGCGTGGGCGTCTCGGTCACCAACGCGCTCGCGCTGCGGCTGGAGGCCTCCACCCACCGCGAGGGGCAGATCGCGCGCCTCGTGTTCGAGGGCGGCGACGTCACCGAGCCGCTCACGTCCCGGCCGCTGGCCGCGGGCGAGCGCCGCCAGGGCACGACGGTGCGCGTGTGGCCGGACGGCAAATACTTCGAATCGACGGCGCTGCCCATGGGCGAGCTGGTCCACCTGCTGCGCAGCAAGGCCGTGCTGATGCCGGGCGTGACGGTGTCCCTGGTCAACGAGAAGACGAAGGAGACGCAGACCTGGCAGTACAAGGGCGGCCTGCGCGACTACCTCGGCCAGAACCTTTCGCACGATCCGGTGATCCCTCTCTTCGAGGGCGACGGCTATGCCGACCGGCACAGCGAGAACTTCGCCGAAGGCGAAGGCGCCGCGTGGTGCGTGGCCTTCACCGAGGAAGGCCAACCCATGCGCGAGAGCTACGTCAACCTGATTCCCACGAGCGCGGGCGGCACGCACGAGAGCGGCCTGCGCGACGGCCTGTTCAATGCCGTCAAGAGCTTCATCGAACTGCATTCGCTGCTGCCGAAGGGCGTCAAGCTGCTGCCCGAGGACGTGTTCGCGCGTGCCTCGTACGTGCTCTCGGCCAAGGTGCTGGACCCGCAGTTCCAGGGCCAGATCAAGGAGCGGCTCAATTCGCGCGACGCCGTGCGGCTGGTGAGCGGCTTCGTGCGCCCGGCGCTCGAGCTGTGGCTGCACCAGCACGTGGACTACGGCAAGAAGCTCGCCGAACTCGCCATCAAGGCCGCGCAGACGCGCCAGAAGGCTGGCCAGAAGGTCGAGAAGAAGAAGGGTTCCGGCGTGGCCGTGCTGCCCGGCAAACTCACCGATTGCGAAAGCCGCGACCTCTCGCACAACGAGGTGTTCCTGGTGGAGGGCGACTCCGCCGGCGGCAGCGCCAAGATGGGCCGCGACAAGGAGTGCCAGGCCGTGCTGCCGCTGCGCGGCAAGGTGCTCAACACCTGGGAGGTGGACCGCGACCGGCTGTTCGCCAACACCGAGATCCACGACATCTCCGTGGCGCTGGGCGTCGATCCGCACGGCCCGAACGACACGCCGGACCTCTCCGGCCTGCGCTACGGCAAGGTCTGCATCCTGTCGGACGCCGACGTGGACGGCTCGCACATCCAGGTGCTGCTGCTCACGCTGTTCTTCCGCCACTTCCCCAAGCTGATCGAGACCGGCCACATCTACGTGGCGCGGCCGCCGCTCTACCGCGTGGACGTGCCGGCGCGCGGCAAGAAGCCGGCCTCGAAGGTGTATGCGCTGGACGACGGCGAGCTGGAGGCGATCCTCGACAAGTGCGCCAAGGACGGCGTGGCGCGCGAGAAGTGCCAGATCAGCCGCTTCAAGGGCCTGGGCGAGATGAACGCCGAGCAGCTCTGGGAGACCACGCTCAATCCCGACACCCGCCGCCTGCTGCCCGTGCAGCTGGGCGCGATGGGCTTCGCCGAGACCGAGGGCCTGATCACCAAGCTCATGGGCAAGGGCGAGGCGGCTGCGCGACGCGAGCTCATGGAACTGCACGGCGACGCCGTGGACGTGGACATCTGAGCCATGGCGGCGCGGCGCTCCGGTGGTGGTGGTGCGGCGGCGTGGCTGCGGCGGCAGGCGGCTGCCGGCGCGCGCGTGGCCGCGCTGGCCCTGGCGCTCTGGCTGCCGGTGCAGTCCGCGCATGCGGACCTCTGGGCCTACGTGGACGACCGCGGCGTGACGCATTTCGCGGCCGAGCGCATCGACGAGCGCTACAGCCTGTTCTTCCGCGGCGACGTGTTCGATTCCACCAAGGACGGCCGCGCCACGGGCACGGGCCTCGTGCCGCCCGGCGCGGCGCCCGGAGCCACGCCGGAGAGCGCGCGGCGGCTGGCGTATTTCGACATCGCGCCGGAGGTCAAGCGCGTGAAGCACTTCCTGCGCGCCTCGGCGAACCAGCACGGGCTCGACTACGAACTGCTGCAGGCGGTGATCGCCACCGAATCGGGGTTCGATCCGCAGGCGGTGTCGCCGCGCGGCGCGGTGGGGCTCATGCAGGTGATGCCGGCCACGGCCCAGCGCTTCGGCGTGGCGCGCGAGGCGAAGCGTTCGGTGGAGCAGAAGCTCACCGATCCGGGCACCAACGTGGCGGCCGGCGCGCGCTACCTGCGCCACCTGATCGATCTCTTCGAGGGCCGGCTGGACCTGGCCCTGGCGGCCTACAACGCGGGCGAGGGCGCGGTGCAGCGCGCCGGCCGGCGCATTCCCGCCTACCGCGAAACGCAGAATTACGTGAAGAGCGTGCTGGGGCTCTATGCCCTGCTCAAGCCCGCTGCCGTGGCGCCCGCGCCATCGCCGCTGGCCGCGGGCCGCGGGGCCGCCGCCGGCCGCGTGCGCATGGAGCTGGCGGCGCCGCTGGCGCAGGGCGCGCCCTGAATCACCGAACGACACCGCGGCGCACCGGCTGCCGCGTTTTTCCTTCCATCCTTTCCCACGCATGAGCGACAACGACCAACCCACCCTCGACTTCACCCAGCCCGCGTCCGACGACCAGCTCGGCCTGGCAGGCTATGCGCAGCGCGCCTACCTGGAGTACGCGCTCTCGGTGGTGAAGGGCCGCGCGCTGCCGGACGTGTGCGACGGCATGAAGCCGGTGCAGCGCCGCATCCTCTTCGCCATGGAGCGCATGGGCCTGGCCTACGGCGGCCCCACGCGCAACGTGCCCGCCAAGCCCGTGAAGAGCGCCCGCGTGGTGGGCGACGTGCTGGGCCGCTTCCATCCGCACGGCGACCAGTCGGCCTACGACGCGCTGGTGCGGCTCGCGCAGGACTTCAGCCAGCGCTATCCGCTCATCGACGGGCAGGGCAACTTCGGCAGCCGCGACGGCGACGGCGCCGCGGCCATGCGCTACACCGAGGCGCGGCTCACGCGCATCGCCAGCCTGCTGCTCGACGAGATAGACCAGGGCACGGTCGATTTCGTGCCCAACTACGACGGCAGCACGGAAGAGCCGCGCCAGCTGCCCGCGCGCCTGCCGTTCGCGCTGCTCAACGGCGCGAGCGGCATCGCCGTGGGCCTGGCCACCGAGATCCCGAGCCACAACCTGCGCGAGATCGCCGACGCCTGCGTGGCGCTGGTGAAGAACCCGAAACTCGCCGACGAGGAGCTCGCCGCGATGGTGCCGGGCCCCGACTATCCGGGCGGCGGCCAGATCATCAGCAGCCCGAGCGACATCCAGGACGCCTACCGCACCGGGCGCGGCAGCCTCAAGGTGCGCGCGCGCTGGAAGATCGAGGATCTCGCACGCGGCCAGTGGCAGATGGTGGTCACCGAACTGCCGCCCGGCGTCTCCGCGCAGAAGGTGCTCGAAGAGATCGAGGAGCTCACCAATCCCAAGGTGAAGGCGGGCAAGAAGGCGCTCTCGCAGGAGCAGACGCAGCTCAAGGCCACGGTGCTGGGCGTGCTGGACGTGGTGCGCGACGAGTCGAGCAAGGACGCGCCCGTGCGCATCGTGTTCGAGCCGAAGACGGGCAAGGTGCCGCAGCAGGAGCTCATCACCACGCTGCTCGCGCACACCAGCCTGGAGACCTCCGCGCCGATCAACCTGACCATGGTGGGCCTGGACGGCAAGCCGGTGCAGAAGTCGCTGCGGCGCATGCTGGAGGAGTGGATCGCGTTCCGCCAGCAGACCATCACGCGGCGCAGCCAGCACCGCCTCTCCAAGGTGCTGGACCGCATCCACATCCTCGAGGGGCGGCAGACGGTGCTGCTCAACATCGACGAGGTGATCGCGATCATCCGCACGGCCGACGAACCCAAGGCCGCGCTGATAGAGCGCTTCCGCCTCTCGGACCGGCAGGCCGAGGACATCCTGGAAATCCGCCTGCGCCAGCTCGCGCGGCTGGAGGCGATCAAGATCGAGCAGGAGCTCAAGGAACTGCGCGAGGAGCAGGGCAAGCTGGAGGACATCCTCGCCAACCCCGCCTCGCTGCGCCGCCTGATGGTGCGGGAGATCGAGCAGGACGCGAAGCAGTTCGCCGACGCGCGCCGCACGCTCATCCAGGCCGACAAGCGCGCCACCGCCGAAGTGAAGGTGGTCGACGAGCCCGTGACGGTGGTCGTCTCGCAGAAGGGCTGGGTGCGCGCGCGCCAGGGCCACGGCCACGATGCCGGCACCTTCGCGTTCAAGGCGGGCGATGCGCTCTACGGCACCTTCGAGTGCCGCACGGTCGATACCCTCATCGCGTTCGGCAGCAACGGACGGGTGTACTCGGTGGCCGTCGCGCAACTGCCCGGCGCCCGGGGCGACGGCCAGCCGATCACCACGCTGATCGACCTGGAGGCCGGCACGCAGCCGGTGCACTACTTCGCCGGGCCGGCCAACGCGGCGCTGCTGCTCGCGGGCTCGGGCGGCTACGGCTTCATCGCGGCCGTGGAGCACATGACTGCGCGCAACCGCGGCGGCAAGGCGTTCATCTCGCTGGGCGAGGGCGAGCAGCTCTGCCGGCCGTCGCACGCGGCGTTCGCGAACGGCAGCCAGCCGCTGGCACCGGCCACGCACGTGTGCTGCGCCTCGGCGGGCGGCCGCATCCTCACTTTCGAGATCGCGGAACTCAAGCAGATGGCCAACGGTGGGCGCGGCCTGATGCTGATCGACCTGGAGCCCAAGGACACGCTGGCCGGCGCGGCGGCCTACACCCGCAGCGTGCGCATCGCGGGCGTGGGCCGCGGCGGCAAGGAGCGCGACGAGACGCTGGAGATCCGCAGCCTCAACAATGCACGCTTCCCGCGCGGACGCAAGGGCCGTGCGGCGGACCTGGGCTTCAAGCCGAACGCCGTGCAGCGCGTCGAGTAAGCCGGTCTCGCCAGAACGCATTCGGCGGGCCTGCGGGCCGCGCCAGGCCGGCATCCACCTGCCGATCCCCCAGGCCGCCATCGCCATGGCGGCCTTTTTTCGTTGCGCCGCCGCATCGTCCTCTGGGAATGGTGGAAACGCGCATTGGTGTTTCGGCGTGTACCGGTGCACCATCCGCGCACGCGAACACGGAGAGGTTCTGGCGGCTCCAGCCGCGCTTCCTCCGTGGGGTCGATCTGGAGCCCTGCCCATGAAGAATCTGAAGATTTCCACGCGGCTCGCCTTGGGGTTCGCCCTCATCCTGCTGATCATGTTCCTGATGAACATGCTGGGCCTCACCAACATGGGAGCCATGGTCCGCTCCGTGAAGGGCGTCGGATCCGAGGCCCTGCTCAAGGAGCGCCTGATCAGCGACTGGGCGCGCAACATCCACGTCAGCGTGCAGCGGACCAAGGCCGTGGCGCTCAGCAATGACCAGGCGCTGAGCGACCGGTTCGCGGAAGAAGCGGCCGCCTCGTCGCGCCAGTCGGGCGACATGCTCAAGCGCATCGATTCGCTGTCGCAGACCGAGCAGGAAAAGGCGGTGATGGCCGAGATCCAGAAGACGCGCGTCACCTACCTCGCGTCCCGCGACGCGCTCTACAAGGCCAAGCGCGAGGGCCGGCTGGACGAGGCGCAGCGCCTGTTCACGCAGGAGTTCCAGCCGCTCACCCAGCAATACCTCCAGAACGTGCAGCGGATCCTGGATCTGCAGCGCGGCAACATCGATGCCGCCCTCGGCCAGGTCGAGGCCGAATACCTGCAGACCCGCACGGCCGTGACCATCGCCACCGTGCTGGCCCTGGCCCTGGGTGCCGCGGTCGGCCTGTGGATCACCCGCGGCATTACGCGCCCGCTCGGCGAGGCCGTGCGCGTGGCGCGGGCCGTGGCCGCCAACGACCTCACCACCACCGTCGCCGAGGCCGGACGCGACGAGACCGGCCAGTTGCTGGAGGCGCTGCGCCAGATGAACGACAACCTGGCGCAGGTCACAGGCCGGGTGCGCAGCGGCGCCGACAGCATCGCCGTGGCCGCGCGCGAGATCGATGCGGGCAACCAGGACCTGTCGGCGCGCACTGAGCGGCAGGCGAGCGCGCTGCAGCAGACGGCCGCCTCCATCGAGCAGCTCACCAGCGCCGTGCGGCAGAACGCCGACAGCGCCCGCCAGGCCAACCAGCTCGCGGCGCATGCGTCGCAGGTGGCGGGCGAGGGCGGGCAGGTGGTGGCCGGCGTGGTGCAGACCATGGGCGCCATCGATGCCTCGTCGCGCCGCATCGCCGACATCATCGGCGTGATCGACGGCATCGCCTTCCAGACCAACATCCTGGCGCTGAATGCCGCGGTCGAAGCCGCCCGCGCGGGCGAGCAGGGCCGGGGCTTCGCCGTGGTGGCTTCGGAGGTGCGCGCGCTCGCGGGGCGCAGCGCCGAGGCCGCCAAGGACATCAAGGCGCTGATCGGCGATTCGGTGGCCAAGGTGGACGAAGGCTCCCAGCAGGTCGCGCAGGCCGGGCGCACGATGGAATCCGTGGTGGACAGCATCCGGCGCGTGGCCGACATCATGGGCGAGATCAGCGCGGCGAGCGCGGAGCAGAGCACCGGCATCGAGCAGGTGAGCCAGGCCATCGGGCAGATGGACCAGGTGACGCAGCAGAACGCGGCGCTGGTGGAGGAGGCCGCCGCGGCGACCGGTTCGCTCAAGTCGCAGGCGGCGATGCTGTCCGAGGCGATGTCCGCCTTCCGGCTGCGCGAGGGCGGCCTGACCGGCATTCCCGCCGCGTCCATGCCCGTGCCTCAGCCTGCGGCCAGGGCGGTATCTGCAGCCGCGTTGTCTCCGGCCACCCCGGCGTCGACGCGTCCTGCCGCCGCGGCGCCGGGCCGGCCACACACGCCGGCCACCGCCAAGGCGGTCGGCGGCAAGGCGCCCGCGCTGCCCGGCCGGCCGTCACCCGCCGCGTCCGCGGCGCACCCACCCGTGCCACAATCCCCCACGCCGCCGCGCAAGGCCAGCCAGAGCGACGACGACTGGGAAACCTTTTGAGCGCGTGCCCGCGCAGGCCGCGTGGGCCCGGAGCGCCCGTGGCTCAGCGGGCTGCGCTGCCCACGGGCTCGGCCGCGAAGTACTCGGAGGGCTGCGCGATCTGCTCGCGGCAGGCCACCAGGGGCAGGTCGCGCTGGCCGGGCGTGGTGCGCGACACCAGCGCATAGAGGCTGCTCACCGCGCCCGAGACGGCGTCCGGCGTGGCCGCGCCGCGCAGCAGGTGGCCCAGCAGCACGGCCGAGAATACGTCGCCCATACCGTTGGGCAGCGGCTGCAGGTCGACATACGGCGTGCGCACCAGCCAGGCCGCACCGCCCGTCACCGCGAGCGTGGCCAGCCGGTCCTGCGGCAGGTCGGGCGTGCGCAGGCTGGTCACCACGATGAGCGAGGGCCCGGCGCCCGGCGCGTCGCCCAGCAGGGCCCGCGCGGCGTTGATCGCCTCGTCCACCGACGCCAGCGGCGCGCCGTGCAGCAGTTCGAATTCGTATTGGTTGGGCGTGATGATGCTCGCCTGCGCCAGCGCGCGCCGCCGCAGGAATTCGGGGATGCCCGGGCGCACGAACACGCCCCGCCCCACGTCGCCCATCACCGGGTCGCACAGGTAGCGCAGCGCCGGGCGCACGGCCCGGATCTCCTGCACCGCGGCCAGGATGGCCTCGCCCACGCCGGCATCGCCCAGGTAGCCCGAGAGCACTGCCGTGCAGCGCTGCAGCACGCCCCGGGCGCGCAGGCCGTCGAGCACGTCGGCGATGTGCGCGGGCGGGAACACCTGGCCCTTGAACTCGCCGTAGCCCGTGTGGTTGGAGAACTGCACCGTGTGCACCGCCACCGGCTGGATGCCCAGCATCTGCAGCGGCAGCATCGCCGCGTCGTTGCCGACGTGGCCGAAGGCGACGTGCGACTGGATGGAGAGCACCAGCGGCGGATCACCGGCCTCTGCCGGGGAGGCCGGGCCGGGCACGGCGGCGGCCGGGGAGGCGGAGGGGGGGACCGCAGCGCTCATCGCATCCACCGCGTCAGGCGAGTTCGGCGATCAGTTCGATCTCCACGCAGGCGCCCATCGGGATCTGCGCCACGCCGAAGGCGCTGCGGGCGTGCTTGCCCTTGTCGCCGAACACTTCGCCCAGCAGCTCGCTCGCGCCATTGGTCACGAGGTGCTGCTCGGTGAAGTCGCTCGTGGAGTTCACGAGGCTCATCACCTTGACGATGCGCCGCACGCGGTTCAGGTCGCCGCCCGTGGCCGCATGCAGCGTGCCCAGCAGATCGATCGCCACGGCCCGCGCAGCGGCCTTGCCGTCTTCCGTCGCGATGTCGCGGCCGAACTGGCCCACCCAAGGCTTGCCGTCCTTGCGCGCGATGTGCCCGCTCAGGAAAACGAGGTTGCCCGTCTGCGCGTAGGGCACATAGGCGGCGGCCGGCGTGGCGACGGGAGGCAGCGTGATGTTCAGGGCGGCGAGTTTGTCGTAGATGCTCATGGTCGGTCGGTGGGAAGAAGGTGAAGACACGGAAAATGGTGGCGGAATGCCGGCCGCGGGCGTGCGCGGCGAGGCAGGCCCCGCAGGCCTGCGGCAGGAACGATGGTACACACGGAACGGAACGGAGCGGAGCAGGGCGGGGGCGCGGCGGCAGCGCCTGCCCGGCGGGTTCCTGCGCAATCCTTCAGGGCTGCCCGTCGAAGCACTCCACGCCGTCGGGCAACCGCACCCAGGCCCTGCGGCGCTTCGCCCAGATCTGCCGCTTCGGAGCGCCCAGGTCGTGCCGCTGGCGGATCGCGCCGGTGCGCAGCGAGTAGGCCGTGGGCGCTTCCGCCGCGCAGGCATAGAGCGGCGTGCCGCAGTGCCCGCAGAACGCGAGCAGCCGTTTCGCGCCGCTCTCGGCCGTTTTCACATACGTGCGGGGCGTGCCCCGGGTCAGCCGGAAACCGGCCGCCGGCGCGGGAATATTGGCGCGGAACGCCGAGCCGGAATGGATCTGGCAGTCGTCGCAGTGGCAGACGGTCATGCTGCCCGGCTCGACTTCGGCTTCATAAGCGATGGCGCCGCAGTGGCACTGGCCTTCGATGTTCATGGGGATCTCCTGGGGAGGTGGGCGCTCCCCCGTGGGGCATTCTGCACCCGGGCCACCGCCTGTCCTGGCCTGCCGCCCACGCGACCAGCAGCCGTGCCGGCCGGGTGCTACGGGCTGGGATCGGCCGGGGCAACCCCCGGATCGGCATGGCCTGCATGATTTTTCATGGCTGTACCCGCCGTGGATGCCGCCCTAGCATGCTGGCCGCATGAGCGTGCCGCCCCCTCCCGCGCCACCGCGGGCCTTATCGCCAACCCGTCCGGAGCATCCGTCCTTCGATGCGCCCGGCCGGCTCTGGCCCGCGCTGCTTCTTGGCAGCATCGCCGGTGCGTTGGTGCAGCTCACGCAGCCCGCGCTCTGGCCCGTGCGCGCCTACCTGGCCTTGCTGCTGGCCGGCGGCGCCGTGGCGGTGGCCGCGGGCCGGAGGCGCCCCGGGCTGGCCGGTGCGTGGCGGCCGGGCCCGCGGCTGCTCGCCTTCGCCGCCGCGGCCTGGATGGCCTTCGCGGTCTGCGGGCTGCGCGCGGGGGCTTTTCTGTCGGACGCGCTGGCGCCCGCGCTCGAGGGGCGCGACGTGCGGGTCGTCGGCGTGGTGGCGGCGATGCCCCAGCCGACCGACGCGGGCGTGCGCCTGCGGCTGGCGGTGGAGTCGGCGTGGCTGGTGGAGGGTCGCCGTGGCAAGGCCCCGGCCCGCAAGCGGCCACGGGGCGAAGGGGGACGGGTGCGCACGGACGGGCAGCATGGGGCCGCCAACGCCAACGCCAACGCCAACGCCAACGCCAACGCCAACGCCAACGACGCAGCCGACGGCGCTGCGGAGCCGGACCCGGACGGCGGCGTAGCGCTCCAGGCCGCAGGCCGTCCCGTGGCCGTTCCGCCGCTGATCGACGTGGGGTGGTCCGCCGGTGCGCCCTGGTTCGCCCGCGGGGAAGCAACGAGCAAGGGCATGCCGGCGTCGGCATCGGCGTCGGCGTCGCCCGGGGCATCCACGGCTTCCGTGCCCGCCGTGCGCGCCGGGGAGCGCTGGGAGCTGACCGTGCGGCTCACCGCTCCGCACGGCCTGCGCAACCCGGGTGGCTTCGACGCCGAGCTGTGGCTGTGGGAGCAGGGCGTGCAGGCCACCGGCACCGTGCGGGCCGGCACCCACGACGCCCCGCCCGTGCGGCGGGAGGCGGCGCCGTGGTGGCGCCATCCGGTGGAGCAGGCGCGGCAGCAGGTGCGCGATGCGATCCTCGCGCGGCTGGCACCACCCAAAACGGGTGGGACGGGCGACGGGAAAGGCCGTGGCAACGGCACCGGCACCGGCACCGGCACCGACGGCGGTGCGGGCGGGGCGGGTCGCGGCAGTCCGGAGGCCGAGGCGCGCCGCCGTGCCGCGGGCGTCGTGGCGGCGCTGGTGACGGGCGACCAGCGAGCGATCGACCGCGCCGACTGGGACGTGTTCCGCGCGACGGGCGTGGCGCATCTGGTGAGCATTTCCGGGCTGCACATCACGCTGTTCGCCTGGATCGCCGCGGCGGCGGTGGGCTGGCTGTGGCGACGGTCGGAGCTGCTGTGCCTGGCGGTGCCGGCGCCCTGGGCGGCGCTGGCGGGCGGGGTGCTCCTGGCGGCGGCGTATGCGCTCTTCAGCGGCTGGGCGGTGCCCGCGCAGCGCACGGTGTGCATGCTGGCGGTGATCGGCGCGCTGCGGCTGTCCGGGCGGCGCTGGCCGTGGCCGCAGGTGTGGCTGCTGGCGGGCGCGGCGGTGGTGGCGGCCGATCCGTGGGCGCTGCTGCAGGCGGGCTTCTGGCTCAGCTTCGTGGCGGTGGCGGTGTTGTTCGCGTCCGATGCGGGTGCGTCCGGGGACGGCGTGCCGGCCGGCGGGGCGGTGCGGCGGTGGGGCGGGCGGGCGCTGGCGCTGCTGCGCGAGCAGTGGGTGGTCACGCTGGCGCTGACGCCGCTCACGGTGCTGCTGTTCGGGCAGATGTCGGTGGTGGGCTTCGTGGCGAACCTCGCGGCGATTCCGTGGATGACGCTGGTCGTGACGCCGCTGGCACTGCTGGGCGTGCTGTGGGCGCCGCTGTGGTCGGCGGCCGCCGCCTGTCTCGTGCCGTTCGCGGCGTGGTTGCAATGGCTCGCGGCCTGGCCCTGGGCCACGGTGTCGCTGCCGGCCGCACCGCTCTGGGCGGGCGTGGCCGGGGTGGCGGGCGGCGTGCTGCTGGTGCTGCGGCTGCCGGTGCCGCTGCGTCTGCTGGGCCTGCCGCTGCTGCTGCCCGCGCTCTGGTGGCAGCCGCAGCGGCCCGCGCACGGGCAGTTCGAACTGCTCGCACCCGACGTGGGCCAGGGCAGCGCGGTGCTGGTGCGCACGGCCGGCCACGCATTGCTCTACGACGCCGGCCCGCGGTTCGGGCCGGACAGCGATGCGGGCGACCGCGTCCTGGTGCCGCTGCTGCGGGCGCGGGGGGAGCGGCTGGACCGGTTGCTGCTGAGCCACCGCGACAGCGACCACACGGGTGGCGCCGCCGCCGTGCTGGCCGCGCATCCGCGGGCGGACCTCTGGGGATCGCTGGAAGACGGCCACGCGCTGGAAGCGGGAGGCGCCCGCACCGTCACCCGCTGCGAAGCCGGCCAGCGCTGGACGTGGGATGGCGTGCGCTTCGACGTGCTGCACCCGCCGCCCGGAATGCCCGGCGCGCAGGGCGCCCTGCAGCCCGCCGCTGGCGCGCGCGACGACGGCACGAACGCGGCGAGCTGCGTGCTGCGCATCACGGCGGCCGCGCCCGGCGGAAGTCGCTCCACAGGCCCGGACGGCGGCGGCCCGCAGGGGGCCGGCCAGAGCGGCGACGAAGGTGCGGCGGGAGGCGAAGGAGAGGGCCATGGCGCCTCCGCGCTGCTCGTCGGGGACATCGGGCAGGCCCAGGAAGCAGCGCTGGCGCAAGCGGGCGTGCTGGTCCCTGCCGACGTGCTGCAGGTGCCCCACCACGGCAGCCGGTCGTCCTCGGGCCCGGCGCTGCTCGATGTCGTACGGCCGCGCACCGCGGTGGTGCAGGCCGGCTACCGCAACCGCTACGGCCATCCTGCGCCGGACGTGCTGGCGCGCTATGGAGCGCGGGGCGCGCAGGTGGTGGATTCGCCCTCCTGCGGTGCGTGGGAGTGGCGGTCGGACCAGCCGCTGCGCTGGCGGTGCGAGCGCGTGGCGGCGCGGCGCTACTGGCACCATGCGCCGCCGCCCGCATCGGCGAGGGCCGCGGCGGACGGGGCTGCAGGTCCTCGACGGGGTGGGGCCGTGCGGCGCTGACACACGGATTCGGCGGCGTCCTGCACACGCGCGGCGCATCCAGCGGCAGAGCAGGCTTGCAACTTGCTATGCTGGCTGCAGGAGGCACCCCTGATGCAGAAGTTCGACGAGATGTACGAAATGCTGCCGTTCGACGGCAGCGATGTGCGCTCCCATTACCAGCGCTACGGCCAGTGGCTGTCGCGACAGCCGGCCGAAGCCATGAAGGCGCGCCGCGCCGAGGCCGAGATGATTTTCCGCCGCGTGGGCATCACCTTCGCGGTGTACGGCGCCAAGGACGAGGAGGGCGCGGGCACCGAGCGGCTCATCCCGTTCGACCTGATCCCGCGCATCATTCCCGCCCACGAATGGGCGCGCATGCAGCAGGGCCTCGTGCAGCGCGTGACGGCGCTCAACCGCTTCATCCACGACGTCTACCATGGCCGGGAGATCCTGCGCGCGGGCATCGTGCCGACCGACCTGATCGTGGGCAACGCGCAGTTCCGCCCCGAGATGGAGGGCGTGGACGTGCCGCAGGGCGTCTATGCGCACATCGCCGGCATCGACATCGTGCGTGCGCCGGACGGGCAGGGCAACGGCATCTACTACGTGCTGGAGGACAACCTGCGCGTGCCCTCCGGCGTGTCGTACATGCTGGAGAACCGCAAGATGATGATGCGGCTCTTCCCCGAGCTGTTCCGCAGCCACCGCGTGGCGCCCGTGGCGCACTACCCCGACCTGCTGCTGGACACGCTGCGCGCGAGCGCGCCGGCCGGCGCGGCCGAACCCACCGTGGTGGTGCTCACCCCCGGCATGTACAACAGCGCCTACTTCGAGCACGCCTTCCTCGCGCAGCAGATGGGCGTGGAACTGGTCGAGGGGCAGGATCTGGTGGTGAAGGACAACTTCGTCTACATGCGCACCACGCGCGGGCTGCAGCGCGTGGACGTGATCTACCGCCGCGTGGACGACGACTTCCTCGATCCGCAGGTGTTCCGCAACACGTCCACGCTGGGCTGCGCCGGCCTCATGGCCGCCTACCGCGCGGGCAACGTGACGATCTGCAACGCCGTGGGTACCGGCATCGCCGATGACAAGTCCGTCTACCCCTACGTGCCGGAGATGATCCGCTTCTACCTGGGCGAGGAACCCATCCTGGCGAACGTGCCCACGTGGATGTGCCGCAAGCAGGACGACCTCAACTACGTGCTCGACCACCTGCACGAACTGGTGGTGAAGGAAGTGCACGGCGCGGGCGGCTACGGCATGCTCATCGGCCCGGCCGCGACCAAGGCGGAGATCGAGGAGTTCCGCGCCGCGCTGCTCGCGAACCCGGCGGGCTACATCGCGCAGCCCACGCTCTCGCTCTCCAGCTGCCCGACCTATGTGGAATCGGGCATCGCCCCGCGCCACATCGACCTGCGGCCCTTCGTGCTTTCGGGCCAGAAGGTGCAGATGGTGGCCGGGGGCCTCACGCGCGTGGCGCTGAAGGAAGGCTCGCTGGTGGTGAATTCGTCGCAGGGCGGCGGCACCAAGGACACCTGGGTGCTGGGCGAGGGCGACGTGAACGGCAATGGCAACGGCATGCAGGACGCGGGCATGGCGCAGTCGCTGGGCGGAATGACGCAGTCCATGGGCGCTCCGGGCTCCATGGCCATGTCGCAGTCGATGGGGGGGAAATAAAGATGCTGAGCCGCACTGCCGATCATCTGTTCTGGATGTCCCGCTACACGGAGAGAGCGGAGAACACCGCCCGCATGCTCAGCGTGAGCTACGAGACCTCGCTGCTGCCGCAGTCGGCCGACGTGGCGCAGGAGAGCTGGCTGGGCCTGCTGTCCATCAGCGAGCTGATCCCGGCCTACACCGCGCGCCACGGCGAGGTCACGCGCGAGGGCGTGCTCGAATTCATGGTGCGCGACGGCGACAACCCGTCGTCGATACTGTCCTGCCTGCGGGCGGCGCGCGAGAACGCGCGGGCCGTGCGCGGCGCGCTCACCACCGAGGTGTGGGAGACGCAGAACCAGACCTGGCTGGAGCTGCACCGGCAGTTGAAGGGGCGCGACTTCGAGCGCGACCCGGGCGCGTTCTTCGAGTGGGTGAAGCACTGCTCGCACCTCTCGCGCGGCGTGACGCTGGGGACGATGCTGCAGGACGAGGCCTTCCACTTCCTGCGCCTGGGCACCTTCCTGGAGCGCGCCGACAACACCGCGCGCCTGCTGGACGTGAAGTTCCACGCCGTGCAGAGCGACTTCCACGGCTCGCTGCGCGAGCGCAACCGCAACCGCGCGGCGCCGCAGGAGTTCGACTTCTACCACTGGAGCGCGATCCTGCGCAGCGTGTCCGCGTTCGAGATCTACCGCAAGGTGTACCGCGACGTCATCACGCCCGAGCGCGTGGCCGACCTGCTGATCCTGCGCGCCGACATGCCGCGCTCGCTGCACGCCTGCCTGCGCGAAGTGGCGGACAACCTCGCCGTGGTCGCCAACGACCAGTCGGCGGAAACGCAGCGCAACGCGGGGCGCCTGCTGGCGGACCTGCGCTATGGCCGCATCGACGAGATCCTCGCGACCGGCCTGCATGCGTACCTCACGCAGTTCCTGGACCGCGTGAGCCACCTGGGGGCGGGTATCAGCCGCGATTTCCTGGTGCCGGTGCCGGCCTGAGCGCGCCGGAACGGTTCGGAGGGGGCCGTTCCTTGGTGCCCTGCGGTGCCGTGCCGCGCGGGATCAGGACGAGGTACCGCCCTGCCGCCTGCGCTCGCGCAGCATGAACAGGTAGAGGCTCTCCACCTTCTCCCGAGCCCAGGGTGTCTTGCGCAGGAATTTGAGGCTCGACGACACGCTCGGGTCGCTCTGGAAGCAGCGCACGGGGATCTGCTCGGCGAGGCCTCGCCAGCCGTAATGCTGCTGCAGCGCGGTCACCATGGCTTCCAGGGTGATGCCGTGCAGCGGGTTGCGGGGCTGGCGGGGAGGGGCCGCGGACACGGGCGCAGAGGCGGCCGCGGGGGCTGCGGCGATCGAAGGGGGCGGTGTTTCCGCAGGCCGGGGCGGGGCGGGCGGAAGATCAGGAGACGGTGGAATCGATGGGGCGTTCATGGGCCCGAGCATAGGCGCTCGGACCCTGCCCGCATGCATCAACCCTGCAGATGGCGTTCGCGCGCGAACAGCTCCGCCGCCCAGTCCACGAACGCCCGGACCTTCGCGCTCAGGTGCCGGTTGGGCGGGTACACCACGTAGACGGGCAGCAGCGGATGGCTCCATTCGGGCAGCAGGCGCACGAGGTCGCCGCGGTCGAGGTAGCGCTGGGCCTGCAGGGTGGTGACCTGGCCCACGCCGCGGCCGGCGAGCAGGGCGGCCAGGTAGGCGTTGCTCTCGTTCACCGACAGCCGCGAGGGCCCGCCGATCTCCAGCGATTCGCCGCCCTTGTGGAACTCCAGCGGGTAGCGCCGCGAGGTGCGGGGCGAAAAATAGATCACGCTCTGGTGGCCGCGTTCGAGGTCCAGCGGTTCGCGCGGCGTGCCGTGCCGCTCCAGATAGGCGGGCGAGGCGACGGTGATGAAATCCAGCAGGCCGATGCGGCGCGCCACGAGCGACTGGTCGGTGAGTTCGCCGCCGCGGATCACGCAGTCCACGTTGTCGCCGATCAGGTCCACGATGCGGTCGCTCACGCCCAGGTCGAGCTGGATGTCGGGGTAGCGCGCGTGGAACTCCTCCAGGTGCGGAATGATGAGCAGCCGCGCCATGGCGGTGCCCACGTCCACCCGCAGGCGGCCGCTGGGCGTGGCGCGTGCGTGGGTCATGCTGGCTTCGATGTCGTCGAAATCGGCCAGCAGGCGCACGGCCCGGTCGTAGTAGGCGGCGCCGTCCGGCGTGACGGTGACGCGGCGCGTGGTACGGTTGAGCAGCCGCACGCGCAGGCGTGCTTCCAGCGCCTGGACGTGCTTGGTGACGGTGGCTTTGGGCAGTTGCAGGGAGTCTGCGGCGCGCGTGAACGTGCCGGCTTCCACCACCCGCGCGTAGATGCGCATGGCCTGGATCTGGTCCATGGCGTTCCTTCCTCGATGCCTCTTCTCGGGCCGGCAAATTCTCACACGCGCCAGGGCCCCCGATTGTTCGGGGTTTGGAAACAGTGCGGCGCGCAACGCCTGGTTTATCGTCGCAGTCCACGCGCCTACATTTGCACCACCGGAACGTTTCCGACCCCCACTGCCATGCCTGCCAAGACACCTTCCCGCTCCACGCCCGACGGCGCCCGCTCCGAATCCACCATTGCGGTGGCGCCGGGGCAGGACGTCGCCGTGCGCATGTACGGCCGCAGGAAGCCCGGCGAGACGTCGCCGCTGGTGGTGCACTTCCATGGCGGGGCCTTCGTGTCGGGCGATCTCGACAGCGGCTGCACCATCGCCGGGCTGCTGCAGGAGGCCGGGGCCCTGGTGGTGTCGGTGGCCTATCCGCTCGCGCCGGAGCATCCGTTCCCGCAGCCGCTGGAGACCGGCTATGCCGTGCTGCAGTGGGTGTACCGCTACCGCACGCGGCTGGCCGGCACGGGCGCGCCGGTCTACGTGGCGGGGGAGGAGGCGGGCGGCAACCTCGCGGCGGGCGTGTGCCTGATGGCGCGCGACCAGTCCCATCCGCCGCTCGCGGGGCAGATCCTGGTGTCGCCGATGCTCGACCCCTGCACCGGCACCGCATCGCTGCGGGCCGCGACCGAGGGCGAGGCCGGCTGCCGCTGGGCGCTGGGCTGGGAGAAGTTCCTGCGCTGCGCCCGCGATGCCGAGCATCCCTATGCCGTGCCCGGCACCGCCCAGCGCCTCGCGGGCCTGCCGCCCACGCTGCTGCTGGTGGGCGACACCGATGCGATGCACGACGAGACGCTCGCCTACGCGGCGCGGCTGGATGCCGCGGGCCTGCCGGTGGAGTTGCACGTGCTGCGCAAAGCCGAGCGCTGGCCCGATGCGCTGCTGGAACCTGGCCCCGAGGCCTGCCCGTGCGCCGACGAGGCCCGCGAGCGGTTCCGCGCGTTCCTGTTCGCCGCCGGGCGATGTCCGGCGCCACGCTGACCTCTGCTCCCGGGCCCGTCCTGCCGGCCTGACCGATGGCCGTCCGGCCGATGGCGGATTTCCGGCCGGCGGGTGTTGACCTCAATGATGGTTGAGGTTTGACAATCCGGCCCGTTGCCGCCACCCGCGGCGGCGCGGTGCCTTTCTTTCCCGATTTTTTCCGGCTGGCAGCAGCCGGAGGGGATGGCTTTGCCCGCGGCAGGCCGATCGCCGATTTTTCGCTTCCCTTCTTTCAACCGATTCCTGCATTCCAAAGACACGGAGGACTTGCCATGCCGTCACCCCGCCATTCCCTTTTCTCGCCCGCCCGCCGCTGGTGGACCGCCGCCGGCGCCGCCGCGGCGCTCGCCGCCGCCACGGGCGCGGTGTTCGGGCTCTCCAGCTCGCATGCCGAATCGCCCGCCGCCGGCGTGGGCGCTCCGCCCGCCGTGCCCGTGTCCGTGGCCGCCGTGCTGCAGCAGGACGTCACGCTCTGGGACGAGTTCTCGGGCCGGCTCGAGGCCGTGCAGCGCGTGGAGGTCCGCCCGCGCGTGGCGGGTGCGGTGCAGGCCGTGCACTTCCGCGAGGGCGCGCTGGTGAAGCAGGGCGACCTGCTCTTCACCGTGGACCCGGCTCCCTATGCCGCCGAGGTGGACCGCGCCGAGGCGCAGGTGGTGGCCGCGCAGGCGCGCCTGTCGTATGCCCACAGCGAGATGGAGCGCTCGCAGCGCCTCTGGGAGGAGCGCGCCATCGCCCAGCGCGAGCACGACGAGCGCGTGAACGCCCGGCGCGAGGCCGATGCCAACCTGCGTGCCGCGCAGGCCGCGCTGCAGTCGGCGCGGCTCAATCTGGGCTACACGCAGGTCCGCGCCCCCGTGGCCGGCCGCGTGGGCCGCATCGAGGTCACGCAGGGCAACCTCGTGGCCTCGGGGGCGGGCGCGCCGGTGCTCACCACGCTGGTGTCGGTGAGCCCGATCTACGCGAGCTTCGACACCGACGAGCAGGTGGTGACGCGCGCGCTGGAAGGGCTGCGCACCGGCAAGAGCGCGCGCACGCTGATCGAGAGCATCGAGGTGCAGATGGGCACCGGCACCGGCGGCGCGCTGCCGCATGCGGGCCACCTGCAGCTGATCGACAACCAGGTGGATGCGAAGAGCGGCACGGTGCGCGTGCGCGCCGTGTTCGACAACGAAGGCGGCGCGCTCATCCCCGGGCAGTACGCGCGCATCCGCATGGCGCAGCCGCGCAGCATGCAGGCCGTGCTGATCAACGAGCGGGCCGTGGGCACCGACCAGAGCAAGAAGTTCGTGCTCGTGGTGGGCGCCGGCAACCTGGCCGAGTACCGCGAGGTGCGGCTGGGCGCGCCGGTGGACGGGCTGCGCGTGGTGACCGAGGGCCTCAAGCCCGGCGAGCGCATCGTCGTCAACGGCCTGCAGCGGGTGCGCCCGGGCATGCAGGTGGCACCGCAGGACGTGCCGATGGCCGCCAAGGCGGAACTGGGCGGCGAGGGCGCGCAGGCCCGCGGCGCCGCGCGCCAGCCGGCGGCCTGAGCGGCCCGCGCTCCCTATGACAAAGACGCCAACATGAACTTTTCCCGCTTCTTCATCGACCGCCCCATCTTCGCCGGGGTGCTGTCGGTGATCATCTTCCTGGCCGGGCTCATCGCCATGCGCGTGCTGCCCATCTCCGAGTATCCGGAAGTGGCGCCGCCATCCATCGTGGTGCGCGCCACCTACCCGGGCGCCAACCCGAAGGTGATCGCCGAGACCGTCGCCACGCCGCTGGAGGAATCCATCAACGGCGTGGAAGGCATGCTCTACATGGGCAGCCAGGCCACGACCGACGGCGTGATGACCCTCACCGTCACCTTCAAGCTGGGCACCGACCCGGACAAGGCGCAGCAGCTCGTGCAGAACCGCGTCTCGCAGGCCGAGCCGCGCCTGCCCGAGGAAGTGCGGCGCCTGGGCGTGACCACCGTCAAGAGCGCGCCCGACCTGACCATGGTCGTGCACATGGTCTCGCCCAACGGGCGCTACGGCATCGACTACCTGCGCAACTACGCCGTGCTCAACGTGAAGGACCGCCTCGCGCGCATTCCCGGCGTGGGGCAGGTGCAGATCTTCGGCGGCGGCGACTACGCCATGCGCGCCTGGCTCGATCCGCAGAAGGTCGCGCAGCGCGGCCTCTCGGCCGGCGACGTGGTGGCCGCCATCCGCGGGCAGAACGTGCAGGCCGCGGCCGGCGTCGTGGGCGCATCGCCGGGCCTGCAGGGCGTGGACATGCAGCTGTCGATCAACGCCCAGGGCCGCCTCGCGACCGAGGAGGAATTCGGCGACATCATCGTCAAGACGGGCGCCGACGGGGCGGTGACGCGTCTGCGCGACGTGGCCCGGCTGGAGCTGGGCGCGGCGGATTATTCGCTGCGCTCGCTGCTCAACAACGATCCGGCCGTGGGCATGGGCATCTTCCAGGCCCCGGGCTCGAACGCGCTGGAGATTTCCGCCAACGTGCGCGCCACCATGGCGGAGCTGCAGAAGCACATGCCCGAGGGCGTGGAGTTCCGCATCGCCTACGACCCGACGCAGTTCGTGCGCGCCTCCATCCACTCCGTCGTGCAGACGCTGCTGGAGGCGATCGCTCTGGTGGTCGTGGTGGTGATCCTGTTCCTTCAGACCTGGCGCGCTTCCATCATCCCGCTGCTGGCCGTGCCGGTGTCGGTGGTGGGCACGTTCGCGGTGCTGCACCTGCTGGGCTTCTCGATCAACGCGCTGTCGCTCTTCGGGCTGGTGCTGGCCATCGGCATCGTGGTGGACGACGCGATCGTGGTGGTGGAGAACGTGGAGCGCAACATCGAGGCGGGGCTCACCCCGCGCGAGGCCACCTACCGCGCGATGCGCGAGGTGAGCGGCCCGATCGTCGCGATCGCGCTGGTGCTGGTGGCGGTGTTCGTGCCGCTGGCCTTCATCAGCGGGCTCACGGGGCAGTTCTACCGGCAGTTCGCGGTGACCATCGCGATCTCCACCGTGATCTCCGCGATCAACTCGCTCACGCTGTCGCCCGCGCTGAGCGCGCTGCTCCTCAAGGGCCACCATGAGCCCAAGGATGCGCTCACGCGCGGCATGGACCGCGTGCTGGGCGGCTTCTTCCGGCGCTTCAACCGGGTGTTCCACCGCGGCTCGGAGGCCTACAGCGGCGGCGTGCGCCGCGTGATCGGCCGCAAGGCGCTGATGCTGGCGGTCTACGGCGTGCTGGTGCTCGCCACCTGGGGGCTGTTCAAGGCCGTGCCCGGCGGCTTCGTGCCCGCGCAGGACAAGCAGTACCTCGTCGGCTTCGCGCAGCTGCCCGACGGCGCCACGCTGGACCGCACCGAGGACGTGATCCGCCGCATGGGCGAGATCGTCAAGAAGAACCCGAACGTGGAGGACGCCATCGCCTTCCCGGGACTGTCGATCAACGGTTTCACCAACAGCTCCAACGCCGGCATCGTGTTCGTCACGCTCAAGCCCTTCGCCGAGCGCAGGCGCGCCGACCAGAGCGGCGGCGCGGTCGCGGGCCAGCTGAACCAGGCCTTCGGCAGCATCCAGGACGCGTTCATCGCGATGTTCCCGCCGCCGCCGGTCGCCGGCCTGGGCACCACGGGCGGCTTCAAGCTGCAGATCGAGGACCGCGCCTCGCTGGGCTACGAGGCGATGGACGCGGCCGTGAAGGCCTTCATGGCGAAGGCCTACCAGACGCCGGAGCTGGCGGGCCTGTTCACGAGCTGGCAGGTGAACGTGCCGCAGCTGTTCGCGAACATCGACCGCACCCGTGCGCGCCAGCTCGGCGTGCCGGTGACGGACATCTTCGAGACGCTGCAGATCTACCTGGGCAGCCTGTACGCCAACGACTTCAACCAGTTCGGCCGCACCTACAGCGTGCGCGTGCAGGCCGATGCGGCCTACCGCGCGCGGGCGGAGGACGTCGGCCTGCTGAAGGTGCGCTCGGCCACGGGCGAGATGGTGCCGTTGTCGGCGCTCATGAAGATCGAGCCCAGCTTCGGTCCCGAGCGCGCGATGCGCTACAACGGCTTCCTGTCGGCCGACGTGAACGGCGGGCCCGCGCCCGGCTTCTCGTCCGGCCAGGCGCAGGCCGCCATCGAGCGCATCGCGGCCGAGACGCTGCCCCAGGGCATCGGCTTCGAATGGACGGAGCTCACCTACCAGGAGATCCTGGCGGGCAATTCGGCGGTGCTGGTGTTCCCCATCGCGATCCTGCTGGTGTTCCTGGTGCTGGCCGCGCAGTACGAGAGCCTGACGCTGCCGATCGCCATCGTGCTGATCGTGCCCATGGGCCTGCTGGCCGCGATGGCGGGGGTGTGGCTCTCCGGCGGCGACAACAACGTGTTCACGCAGATCGGGCTCATCGTGCTGGTGGGGCTGTCGGCGAAGAACGCGATCCTGATCGTGGAGTTCGCACGCGAGCTGGAGTTCGCCGGGCGCACGCCGGTGCAGGCCGCGATCGAGGCGAGCCGGCTGCGGCTGCGGCCCATTCTCATGACCTCGCTGGCCTTCGTGATGGGAGTGCTGCCCCTGGTGCTTTCGACCGGCGCGGGCGCGGAGATGCGCAGCGCCATGGGCGTGGCGGTGTTCGCGGGAATGATCGGGGTGACGGCCTTCGGCCTGTTCCTCACGCCGGTGTTCTACGTGGTGCTGCGCCGCATGGCGGGCAACCGGCCGCTGCAGCAGCACGGCAGCCACACCGCGCCGCTGGCCGGTGACGGTGCGGATGCGGGCCACGGTGGCGGCGCGGGTGCGCAGCCGGTGCTGGCCGCCCCGCGCGGGAGCCATGAATGACGCCACGGCATGAACGACAAGGAGCGATAGCGATGCATTCCTCTTCCCGATCCCTTCCGGCGCCGGCCCGGCGCCTTCCGCGTCCGGCCCTGGCGGCCACGGTGCTGATGGCGGCCCTGGTGCTGGCCGGCTGCATGGGCGCGCCGCTCGCGCCGCCGGACCCGCATGCGGGCGTGGCCGTTCCCGCCGCGTTCGCGCAGGACCGGGCTCCGGCCACGGCCGCGGCCACGGACGGCAGCGCGGCGCACTGGACGACCGCGCCCCCGGCCGAATCGCAGCCGCGCGGCGCCTGGTGGCGCGCGTTCCAGGACCCGGTGCTCACCGCGCTGGTGGAACGCGCCGGCGAGGCCAATGCCGACATCGCGCAGGCGGCGGCGCGCCTGTCCGCCGCGCGGGCGCTGCTGCGCTCGGCGGATGCCGACCGGGCACCGCAGATCGGCGCATCCGCCGGGGTGTCGCGCCAGGCGGGCGCCGGCAGTGCGGCCGGCGCGGGCCCCGCCACGCTCGGCACGGCGGGCCTCGGCGTGGCGTACGAGCCGGACCTGTTCGGCCGGCTGTCCCGCGCGAGCGATGCCGCCCGCCTCGATGCGCAGGCCCGCGCGGCGCTGTTGCAGAGCACCCGCCTGCTGGTGCAGTCCGACGTGGCCCAGACCTACCTGCAGCTGCGGTCCGTGCAGGCCGAGCGAGCGCTCGTGGCCGAAAGCCTCGCGGCCTACCGGGATACGCTGCGGCTCACCCAGCGGCGCTACCAGGCTGGCGACGTGGCCGAGCTGGATCTGGCCCGCGTGCAGGCCGAAGTGGCCGCCACCGAGGCCGAGGCGCTGGCGATGGAGCGCCAGCAGGTGGCGCTGCAGAACGCCCTGGCGGTGCTGACCGGCGAAGTGGCTTCCGCCTTCGCGGTGCAGCCGGCGGCGGCCGAGGCGGCGCTGCCGGTGATCCCGCCGGGCGTGCCCGGCACCGTGCTGGCGCGGCGGCCCGACGTCTCCGCCGCGCAGGCCGCGGTGCTGGCGGCGCAGGCCCGCGTCGGCGTGGCCCAGGCCGCCTGGTTCCCGGCCATCACGCTCACCGGCAACGGGGGCTTCGCCTCGCCCGAGCTGGGCGATCTGTTCCGCTGGTCCGCCCGCGCCTGGAGCGTGGGGGCGCTGCTGTCGCTGCCGATCTTCGACGGCGGCCGCCGCGCGGCCGAGGAAGACGCCGCGCGCGCCCGGCTGGACGAGGCGCTGGCGGCGCACCGCGGCCAGGTGCTCGGCGCCTTCCGCGACGTGGAGGACCAGCTCGGCGCGCTGCGGCTGCTCTCCGCCCAGGCGGAGGCCCAGGGCCGCGCGGTGGATGCGGCCGTGCGCGCGACGCGGCTGTCCGACGCCCGCTACCGCAACGGCTTCGTGAGCCAGCTGGAGCTGCTGGATGCGCGCCGCAGCGAACTGCGCAACCGGCGCCAGGCCCTGCAGGTGCGCACGGCGCAGTACGCGGCCACCGTCGGACTGGTCCGCGCGCTCGGCGGCGGCTGGGGCGACGGGGCGCCCGCCGCGCAGGCCGGCGCCACGCCGGTGGCGTGGAACCGCTGAAAAAATCCGTAACGTGGGAAAACGCGGCGCAGTCATTCGCCCGCGTGGCTGCAGGAAACGTGCAACCGGCCTATAGTGCTTCTTTGGCTGCCGAGCCGGGCCGCAGGCCCCGGCGAAGCCCCCGGGGCACGTCCCCTCCCATTCCATCCTCTTCATTCAGCTACCGCAGGAGCACATTGCATGACGTATCCGAGCACACGCCTTTTCATCGCCGGTGAATGGCAGGATGCCGCCGATGGCAAGACCATCGCCGTGCACAACCCGGCCACGGGCAAGGAAATCGGGCGCGTGGCCCATGCCGGCCGTGCCGATCTGGACCGGGCCCTGGAAGCCGCGCAGAAGGGCTTCGAAGTCTGGCGCGACATGCCCGCCGTGGAGCGCGCTCGCACCATGCGCCGCGCCGCGGCCCTGATGCGCGAGCGCGCCGAATCCATCGCCCGCATCCTCACGCAGGAGCAGGGCAAGCCGCTGACCGAGGCGAAGGTCGAGGCCATGGCCGCCGCCGACATCATCGAGTGGTTCGCCGACGAAGGCCAGCGCATCTATGGCCGCATCGTGCCCGCGCGCGGCAGCCTCGCCGTGCGCCAGCTGGTCCTGAAGGACCCGGTCGGCCCGGTGGCCGCGTTCACGCCCTGGAACTTCCCGATCAACCAGGTGGTGCGCAAGCTGGCCGCCGCGCTCGCCTCCGGCTGCTCCATCCTCGTGAAGGCGCCCGAAGAGACCCCCGCCAGCCCCGCCGAGCTGATCCGCGCCTTCGCCGACGCGGGCGTGCCCGCGGGCACCGTGGGCCTGGTCTACGGCAACCCGGCCGAGATCTCCGGCTACCTGATCCCGCATCCGATCATCCGCAAGGTCACCTTCACCGGCTCCACGCCCGTGGGCAAGCAGCTGGCCGCGCTGGCCGGCCAGCACATGAAGCGCGTGACCATGGAGCTGGGCGGCCACGCCCCGGTGATCGTCGCGGACGACGCCGACGTGGAGCTCGCCATCAAGGCCGCGGGCGGCGCGAAGTTCCGCAACGCCGGCCAGGTCTGCATCTCGCCCACCCGCTTCCTGGTGCACGAGAGCATCCGCAAGGATTTCGTGGCCGCGCTGGCGCGCCATGCGCAGGGCCTGAAGGTGGGCGACGGCCTGGCCGACGGCACGCAGATGGGCCCGCTCGCCAACCCGCGCCGCATCGCGGCCATGGCCGAACTGATGCAGGATGCCGTGCAGCAGGGCGCCCAGGTGGCGGCCGGCGGCGAGCGCATCGGCGGCGACGGCAACTTCTTCCAGCCCACCGTGCTGGACGACGTGCCGGTGTCCGCGCGCATCTTCAACGAAGAGCCCTTCGGCCCGGTGGCCGCGGTGCGAGGCTTCGAGAAGATCGAAGATGCCATCGCCGAGGCGAACCGCCTGCCGTACGGCCTGGCCGGCTACGCGTTCACCCGCTCCCTCAAGCATGCGCACCTGCTGTCGCAGCGGCTCGAAGTGGGCATGCTGTGGATCAACCAGCCCGCGTCGCCCTCCGCCGAGCTGCCCTTCGGCGGCCTCAAGGACTCGGGCTACGGTTCCGAGGGCGGCCCCGAGGCGATCGAGGCGCACCTGAACACGCGCGCGGTGTCCATCACCAACGTGTGACGGCCGTGCAGGCCGGTGAGGCCTGCGCGCAACGGAAAAGCCCCCAGGGAGCCATCCCGGGGGCTTTCTCACATGCGGCGCGGCGACGGGAACGTGCGAACCGGTTACATTCCGCCCGTGGAATTGATATTTCTATTTTGAAGAGGTATCGATAAATGAAAACTATGGCTGCGGTCCGGGGCCGATAATCCCGGGACGGAACGGGCAGAACATGTCAAACCACGGCGACGCAGACGACGTGCTGCACGTGGCCATCGTCGGGGGCGGGGCCATGGGCCTCGCATCGGCCTACCACCTCATGCAGCGGGCGCGCCGCCTGGGCGCCAGCCTGGACGTGCACGTGTTCGACGCCCGCGCGGGGCGCTTCGGCAGGGCGGCCGCCGACCCGGCGCAGGGGCCCGCCACGGTTGCCGAAACCGTGGGCGCCCGCCTGCTGCGCGAGGGCGGCGGACTGACCGCCTCGCTGATCCGCATCGTGCACCGCGCCTCCATGGACCTGCGGGGCCGTGCCCGGGGCGACTGCACCTGTGCGCGTTTCTTCGACGATTGCCTGCGCGACCCCGAGGCGACCCTCGGCGACGCCGCCCGCGCGCTCTACCTGCCCATCGACTGGAACCATCCCGACGTGCCGCGCCGCCTCGCGCAGGTGCGCGACGACTACTACTACCCGCTGATCTCCGCCATGTTCCTGTGCGATCCGGCGGGCCCGGAGCGCACGCCGGTGCAGGCGGCTCTCGAATACATCCGCTGGAAGGACGAGGGCCACGCGCTGGCCGCGGGCGGCTTCGCCGACGACGCCTCGCGCAAATGGGCGGAATCGCTGGCGGCCCATCTGGTGGCGCGCTCGGACCGGCAGGTCGCCGTGCGGATCCGCACCGGCGAGGCGCTGCTGGTGCGCGTGATGAGCGACATGGTGGAGGTGCTGCAGGACGGCGCCTCGCGCGTGTTCGACATCTGCGTGATGGCGAATGCGCCGGCCGACGCCGTGCGCGTGCTCGCCTTCGATACCGCCACCGCGGCGTTCGGCGCCCGGCTGGGCCGCATCCTCGACAGCGTGTGCGAGCACGGGGGCGAAGACGGGCCGGACTGGGACGATGAAGGCGCCTCGGAGGACCGGTGGGACGGCGACCTGTCCGGCGGGGCCGGGCGCGCCGGCGCGGCGGACGGCCCCGGGGCGGCCGGGCCGGACCGGGCGGCCGGGGAGCCGGCTTCCGGCACCGGCTCCGTGCCCCACGACCAGGCCTGGGCCGCTTTCCGGCGCAGCGTGCTCGATGTCTCCGTGCAGGCACGCTCCGAGATCCGCGTCCTCAACGATGCCTTCGTGCAGGGCTGGCAGGAAGGCGAGGGCCGCGTGCCCTGCGCCGCCATCCCGCCGCTGCTGTTCGTGGGTGGCTGGCCCTACGGCACCGCCCAGCAGGAGCAGTGCATGGAGCAGGCCGAGGAGCTCTGCCACTGGCTGCTGCCCGAGTGACGGGCGGCAGCAGCAGCAGCAGCGGCAGCCGCGGTCGTCAGAACCGGTAGGTCGACGTCAGCATGTAGGTGCGCCGCTGCCCGTAGAAGCAGTCGCCGCGTGCCAGGCACTGCGTGATCTGCACCTTGTCCGCCAGGTTCACCACGTTGAAGGCCAGGCGCCAGTCGCCCGCGTCGTAGGCCACCATGGCATCGGCGATCGTGGACGCCGGCGTGGAGATCGCGGAGGAACCGCTCCACTGCGAGCCGGTGTAGCGCACGCCGCCGCCCACGGTCCACTGGCCGCGTCCGCCCGTGGCGAAGCGGTGCGACAGCCATGCGGACGCCGTGTGCTTCGAGACCCCCGCCACCGGCTGCCCCTGGTCGCCCGCGTTGCTGCGCGCGATCTTCGCGTCGGTGTAGGCATAAGCGAGCGTGGCGTCCCAGCTGCGGGCGATGCTGGCGGTGAGTTCCGCCTCCAGGCCGCGCGTTTTGGTTTCGCCGATCTGCAGGTTGTTGAGCGGATTGGCCGGGTCGGAGGTCTTGCGGTTCTTCTCGCGCAGCTCGTACACGGCGGCATAGGCCGAGATGCCGCGGCCTTCGGGCTGCCATTTCACGCCGGCTTCCCATTGCTCGCCGCGCTGCGGCTTGTACGGGGCGCCGAAGAAGTTCACGCCGCCCAGCGGCTGGAACGACTCGGCATAGCCCACGTAGGGCGCCCAGCCGCCGTCCATCTGGTAGGTGGCGCCCAGGCGCTTGGTCCATGCCGTGTCGTCCACGGCCGCGGCGGGGCGGCCTTCCGTTTCGGTCTTGGCGCTGTCGTGGCGCAGGCCGAGCGTGGCGGTCCAGCGGTCCCAGCGGATCTGGTCCTGCAGGTAGACGCCCCACTGGCGCTGCGTCACGCCCGGCTGGCGCACCAGGGCGGACTCGGAGGGCGGCGTGAAGTTGCCGTAGACCGGCGCGTAGACGTCGATGCCGCTCACGGTCTTGAGCCACGACGACTGGCTGGTGGCGTTGCGCTGCGCGTCCACGCCGGCCAGCAGCGTGTGCTCGGTGGCGCCGGCCTTGAGCTTGCCTTCGACCTGCGTATCCACCATCAGC
Source organism: Acidovorax sp. PRC11 (assembly GCF_031844105.1). NCBI lineage: Bacteria > Pseudomonadati > Pseudomonadota > Betaproteobacteria > Burkholderiales > Comamonadaceae > Acidovorax > Acidovorax sp. PRC11. The sequence goes on from NZ_JAUZUQ010000011.1 coordinate 130,521, forward strand.
AGGCGGCTGGCGTTGCGCTGCCAGGAGGCGTCGCGCAGCAGCGTGCGGTTGTCCGCCTCGAACACCGGGCGCGCCGGACGGCCCGTGGCGCGGTTGGCCGTGAAGCTCGTGTACATGCTGCGGTAATCGACGTCGCTCACGGTGCGGCGCAGGTTCTGGCGCACGGTCCAGGCATCGTTCACGCGGTGGCTGAAGAGGTAGCCCCACGAGTTGTTCTCGGTGTCGTAGGCGTCCCAGCCGGGCTCGCTGATGAAGGCCGCGGTGGGGATCTGCCCATACGGGCTGGACAGCCGCGTGCCCTGCCACGGGAAGAAACCGATCAGCGATCCGCTCTTGTCCTTCTGGTGCGTGAACTGCAGCGTGAGCGACGTGGCGGCGCTGGGCTTCCAGGTGAGCGAGGGAGCCAGGATCAGCCGGTCGTCGCTCACGTGGTCCACCTGCGAATCGCTGTCGCGGCCCACGGCCACCAGCCGGTAGAGCCATTGCCCGTCCTGCGTGAGCGCGCCCGTCAGGTCGGCGGCGATCTGCTTGCGGGCGAAGTTGCCCACCTGCACCTGCACTTCGCGCAGCGGCTCGGCCTGCGGGCGCTTGCTGGTGAGGTTCAGCACCCCGCCCACGCTGCCCTGGCCGTAGAGCACCGACGACGGGCCACGCAGGAACTCCACCCGCTCCAGCAGGTAGGGATCGGCCTTGACGTTGTTGTAGGTGCCGTAGGTGCGCAGCAGGCCGTCCTGGTACTGCGTCACGTCGCCGCCGCGCGCCTTGAAGCTGTCCACGCGGCTGTCGAAGTAGTTGGACACGATGCCGGCCGTGTAGGCCGTGGTCTGGCGCAGGGTCTGCGCGCCCTGGGCTTCCATCTGGTCGCGCGTCACCACGCTGATGGCCTGGGGCGTCTCGATCAGCGGCGTGTCGGTTTTGGTGGCGGAGAGCGCACGGCGCGCGACGAAGCCGGCGACCGGGGCGGTGGGATTTTCCTGCTGTGCGCCGGCATTCACCGTGACGGGGGCGAGCGTGGCCTCCGCGGCAGGCGCGGTGCCGGAGCCGGTGGCCGTGCCCTGGCCCGATGCCGGAGCGCTGTTGGCGGCAGGCGCCGGAGCCGGCTGCGCATGGGCGGCCGTGCCGGTGCCCGCGGCGCAGAGGGCTGCGAGGACGGCCGGGATGGCCGCGGACAGGGCGGTGGCGGGTGCGCGGCGGCGTGCGTGCGGCGGCAGGCAGGCGTGCAGGTGGGGGCGCGGAATCGGATGGGTCATGGTCGGAAATGGGCAGTGCTACCGCAGCGATGCAGCGATCGCGCGGGAGACTGTCGTGGACGGTAAAAAAGAAGGGAGGGCGCCAGTGATGCGGCACCCGGTCCGCAGCTCCGCCTGGCCTGTCCGCCGCGATGGGCGATCGCGATGCCGATGGCGGTCGGGCGGCAGCTGCGGCGCGCGGCGTCAGCGCCCGGGCGCGGCCGGCAGGGCAGGCGATTCCATGCCTTCTGCCTGGGCGAACGTGAGCGTGGTCAGGTAGCTCGTCTCACCGAACGTCTCGCCGTCGCGCTCGCCGGCCGTGGGGTCGGAGTGCTTCACCTCGGCCACGTACTGGCCCTTCCAGGGCAGCGCGAACTGCACCGTGCCGTCGGCCCCCGTGTGGGCCTCGCGGGCCCAGCCGGAGGGCGCCACCAGCATCACCTGCGCCTTGGGCAGCGGCTGGCCGTTGAACACCACGCGCAGCTCGCCCGCGCGGCCCGTGGGCACCATGTCCAGCGGCGCGGTCGCCGCCACCGGCTGCGCGAGCCCGGCCACCCAGCGTGCGGCCGGGCGCCAGAGCAACGCGGGCTTGCCGCCCTTGCTGCGGTCGATCACCGGGTAGCGGGCTTCGGCGAACAGCGTGTCGGCGGCGGCCGGCAGCGCATAGGTGAAGGCGGTGGCCGTGCGCTGGCCTTCCACGCGCGTGGGCGCCGCGGCGCCGGCCGTCCGGGCCTGCAGCACCGGCACGCCCTGGAACTTGTCCAGCGCGCCGGGCGACTTCTCGACGAGGTTGTCGGCGTACTCGCCGAACTGCACGCGGGCCTGGTTGCCGCTGGACTCGATCCACACCTGGTGGGCCTGGGCGGTGCCGGCCGCGGCGGCGCAGGCGGCGAAAAGGGCGGTGGCCCAGGGTTGGAAGGTCGATGCCATCGGTATGCTCCTTGGAGATAAGTTGCGTGAAAAAACCGGAGGTGCCCGCCGGTGTCGGAAGACGGGTGGGCCAGGAAACGGAAACAAAAGGGAGGCCGGTGATTCCGGCCGTCAACCCGCGGCGAGCGGCCCCAGCACGGCCCACAGCGCCGCCAGCACCAGGGCGGCCGCGGCCAGGCGCGGCAGCCGGCCCGGCCACCAGGTCGCGGCCGCGGTGGTGGCGAGTGCGGATACGGAGAGCGCGATCGCCCACCATGTGACCGAGAGCGGCACGCTGGCCGCCGTGCGCGGCCACCCGACCGCGAGGGCGAGCGACAGGGCGAGCACGGCCCAGCCCGCACGGCGCAGGGCACGCAGGCGTGCGGCGTCACCCTCGCGGCCCCAGGCGTCCTCGTGGTGGCGGTCCATCCCCAGCGCGATGCCGGACCAGCCGGCGAAGCACAGCAGCAGTTCCAGCATGGTTCAGGCTCCCCGGGGCGGCGTGGTGGCGGAAGGCGGCACGCTCTGGGCAGCGGGCGCAGCGGCAGGCACCGCCGGTGCGGCGGCAGGGCGGGCCGCTTTGGGTGCCGGCTTCGCCGCCGCCGCCGCAGGGCGGCGCCGCAGCAGGTGCCGCGCCAGCGCGCCGAACACGAGGCCGGCGGCCAGGAACGACAGGTCCATGCCGGCCCACATCCACTCGCCCGCGGGCAGCGTCACGCCCAGATGCGTGCCCGTGGTGGCGGCATTGATCACGGGCAGCGCCGCGAACAGCAGGCCCGCCGCGCCCAGCAGCAGCGCCCAGCCGCGGCGGTCGGGCCGCAGGATGCCCACCGCGAGCCCCACGCCCCAGGCGCCGAAGAACCAGGCCAGTTCGGCGTCGGGGCGGCCCGGCAGGCCGACGGGCAGCAGCCGGTTGGCCGCCAAGATCGTGGCGACGGCCAGCGGCAGCCCGCCCATGAGGCCCACGTTGAGGCTCGCCACCAGCCTCTCGCCGAACGGCATGCGCGCGTCGGCCGCCTTGCGCTGCGCCTGCGCGCGCCGCTTCACGGTCCACAGCACCAGCCCGGAGGCGATCATCAGGCTGCCCATCACGCCGAAGCCGAACAGCACCCAGCGCATGCCGGGCCCGGCGAACCGCGCGAGGTGCAGCCCGTACAGCACCCGGAAGGTCTTGAGGGCCGGCGTCTGCGGATCGATGAGCGCGAGCGGCTGCGCGGTGGCGCCATCGAAGCGCAGCCGCGCGGGGCCGTACTGCAGCCGGTCGCCGTCGTGCCGCGTGATCTCCACCACCGTGCCGCTGTCGTCGCGGCGCGCGGAGATGCCGCCGATGCGCGCATCGCCCCAGGTGCGGTGCGCGGTCGCCACCATGGTGGCCAGGTCCAGCGCCGGCAGCGGCTCCGCCGCGGCGGTGCGCCCGCGCCGCGCGCTGCGCGCGCCCGGCTCGTCCCCCTGCATTTCCGCGAAGTAGGCCTGCGAATCCGTGCCCTTGGGCGTGGCGTACGCGGCCTGCATGCCCGCGGGCATGTAGAGCGTGTGGAAGATCATCAGCCCGCTGAAGGTGATGACGAGGTAGAACGGCAGCACCAGCACGCCGGAGACGTTGTGCGCATCCAGCCACGCGCGCTGCCCGCCCTTGGCCGGCCGGAAGGTGAAGAAATCCTTGAAGATGCGGCGGTGCGTCACCACGCCCGTGAGCAGCGCGACGAACATCAGCATCGTGGCCACGCCCACCACCCAGCGGCCCTGGATCGTCCAGCGCCCGCCGTGCGCGGTGCGCAGCTCGAAATGGAAGCGGTAGAAGAAGTCGCCGCCGACCGTGTCGCGGGTTGCGATCTTCTCGCCCGTGGACGGGTCCATCAGCAGGCTCTGGAAACGGCCGCCGCTGCCGTCGCGCCACAGCACCGAGGCCGCGGGCTGGCGTTCGTCGGGCAGGCGCATGATCCACTGCGTCACGCCCGGCACCTGCCGGTGCAGCGCGGCCTGCGCGCGCTCGGCCACGTCCGCGCTCGCGGTGGTGGGCAGCCCGTGCATCTCGGGCCGCATCCACAGGCTGAATTCATTCTTGAAGAAGCTCAGCGTGCCGGTGACGAAGATCGCGAACAGCAGCCAGCCGAGCACCAGCCCCGCCCAGGTGTGCACCCACGACATCGCCAGCCGGAAGCCCTCCCGCTCCGGAACGGCGGCGGCTGCCGCAGCGGTGGAGGGGCCGCCCGGGTTCCGCACGGAATCGTTCATGCCGCGCCTCCCCACCAGCGCGGGCCCAGCACGCAGGCGCCCAGCACCAGCGCCGGCACCAGCACGCCCGCCCAGGCCGACCATGCCGTGCGCGCATAGAAGGCCCAGGCCGCCGCGCCCGCGTAGACCAGCCACGACAGCATGGTGGCCGTGAGCACGGCTTCCACGCGCGGCATGGCGAGCGTGAGGGCCATCGCGGCCGCCGCCGTGGCGGCCGCCGCCAGCGCATAGCCGCCGGCGGTGGCGGCCAGGGAGCGGGAGGCGATGGCGAGGCGGTATCTCCAGAGCGGGCGGGTGGGTTTCATGGCGTGGTTGCAGAAAGGGGCGGGCGGACGGGGCGTCGCCCGGTCAGAAGGCGTAGTCGAGCGTGACCTGCAGCGCGCGCGCCTCGCCCGGCGTGACCGAGGTGAAGCCGGCCGCATTGCTGGTGCCGTCGAGGTAGTAGCGCTTGTCCGCGGCGTTCTTCAGGTTGGCCTGCAGGCGCAGGCCGCCGGCCATCTCGTAGCCCACCGCGAGATCGGCCACCGTGTAGCCCGGCAGGCGGCGCCGGTTGTCGTTGGCCAGGAACTTGTCGCCCTGGTGCGTGAGGCCCCCGCCCACCCAGAGGCCCGGCACCGCGGCGATGCGGTACTGCGTCCAGAGCGATGCGGTGCGCTTCGTCGCCAGCGCCACGCGGTTGCCCACGTTCGCGCCGGCCACCGTGTCGGCCAGCACCTTCGGGTCCATGAAGGTGGCCTGGGCGGTCACCGTCCAGCCCGGCGCGATGCGGCCCTTGGCCTCCAGCTCCAGGCCGCGGATGCGCTGGCGGCCCGTGAGCACGGAGTAGCCCGGGTTGGCGGGATCGCTCGCCGGGCTGTTGGTGAGTTCCAGCTCGAACAGCGACGCCGTGGTCAGCAGGCGGCGCGACAGCCATTCCTGCTTCACGCCCACCTCCACCTGCTTGCCCTCGGAGGGCGGCGCGGCCACGTTGCCCGCGAGCAATGTTCCGACGTTCGCCTGGAACGAGCGCGCATGGCTGGCATAGACCATCGTGCCGGGCATGGGTTCGTAGCTCAGGGCGATCGACGGCTGGGTCTTGCTCGCGTCCAGCTGCGGCGTGACGTAGCGGTCCTTCAGCCGGTCGTGGCGCAGCCCGGCCGTCAGCGCCCACGGGCCCCAGGCCATGCGGTCCTGCAGGTAGACGCCCGGGTTGCGCGTATCGCTGGCGACGGCGGGCGAACCCGTGGACGCGGCGGGCGCGGCGATGCCGGTCACCGGGTTCCACAGGTCCACGGAGGGCAGGGGGCCGGTGCCGCTGGAGCCGTAGCGGCTCTCCATCGCGCGCCAGTCCACGCCCGCGAGCAGGCGGTGCTCGACCGCGCCGGTAGCCCAGCGGCCGCGCAGCTCGGCCAGCACCGTGTCCGAGGTGAAGCTCTGCCCCGGCGCCAGCCAGTAGCCGCGCGCCACGCGATTGCCGGACACGCCCGACAGCATCGGCAGCAGCACGTCGCGGTCCGTCTCGTTGCGCGACACGTAGAGGCGCGCATCCAGGGCATCGCTGAAGCGGTGCGTCAGCTCGCTCGCATAGAAGCGCATGCGGCCCTTGGTGGTGAGCCAGGGTTCGCCGTAGAAATTACTTTCGTCCACCGCATCGGCGCTGCGCGGATCGGCGGGCACGGGCACCGGAACCCCGGGGTAGGAGGTAGTCTCCAGCCGGTACGTCTCGGCCTGCACGCGCCAGCGCGTCTGCGGGGTGATGCGCCATTCCAGCGCACCGCCCAGGCCGCGCTTCTCGGGCGTGATGCCGTCCACCGCGCTGCCCCCGCGGCTCGCGCCACCGGTCAGGCGGTAGAGCAGGGTGCCTTCGGTGTCGATCGGGCCCGTCAGGTCGAACTCGCCCGAGCGCCAGCCGTGGCTGCCCACGCCCGCGCGCACCGAGCGCAGCGCCTCGGCCTGGGGCAGCTTGCTCACGTACTGGATCAGCCCGCCGGGCGCGACCTGGCCATACTCCAGCGCGGCGGGCCCCTTGATCACTTCCACGCGCTCGATGTTGAAGAGCGGCGGATCGATCAGGTGCATGAACTTGGCGCCGTCCCGCAGGTAGTTGTAGGTGTTGTTGGCCCACAGCCCGCGCACCGAGAACTGCGAATACGAGCCGTAGTACTCGCTGCGCGAAGCCACGCCCGAGACGTTGCGCAGCACGTCGCGCTCGGTGGTGGCGCCCTGCTGCTCCAGCGTCTCGCGTTCCACCACGCTCACCGAGCGCGGCGTCTCCAGCACCGACAGGCCCAGCCGCGACGCGCTCTGCGCGCGGCGCGCGGGCGTGGCGGCCTCGCCCGCGCGGTCGGCGCTCACCTGCACCTCGCCGAGCGCGGCGGCGACGGGCTCGGCCTGCGCCCAGCCGGCGACGGGTGCGGCCGCGAGCAGCCCGGCGCCCCAGAACAGTCCGGTGCGGGCAAGTGCGCGGGTGGGCGCGGACAGGCGGAACGGGGAGCGGGCAGTGCGTGGGCGGGATGGGGCGGAACGGAGCGGCATGGGGCGCGGACTTCGAGAAAAAACGGACCGGGAAGCACTGGCTGACGGGGAAGTCCACGTACTGGCTGGCGGACGTTGCTGGAGGCTGCCGACCCGGCGCGGAGGGCGTTGCCACCGGCGGCCGTCGGCTGCGACCGAGTCCCGTATTCTAATTATTTTTGATATGCATTCTCATTTGCGAATGGAAAGTCACGCAAATTTCCGGTAGGCAGCGCAACTTTTCCGGGCCCTTCCGCATCGCGGGCCGCACCCGCCGCGGCGGGCCATGCCGCACGTCCGAAAACAAAAAGGGCCCCGAAGGGCCCGTGCGGCAGGTCGCATGCCGGCCATGCCGGCGGCGGGAGGACCGGCGTCAGTCCGCCTCGCCCATCTGCGACTGCAGGTAGTTCTGCACGCCCACCTGCTCCACGAGACCGATCTGCGTCTCGAGGAAGTCGATGTGTTCTTCCGTGTCTTCCAGGATTTCCTGCAGCAGGTCGCGCGAGACGTAGTCGCGCACGGCCTCGCAGTGGGCGATGCCTTCCTTGATCGTGGCCTGGGCGCCGCGTTCCGAGCGCAGGTCGCATTCGAGGATCTCGGGCACGTCCTCGCCCACCTGGAGCTTGCCGAGGTCCTGCAGGTTGGGCAGGCCGTCGAGCATGAAGATGCGGTCCATGATGCGGTCGGCGTGCTTCATCTCGCCGATCGACTCGTCGTATTCCTTCTTCGCCAGCCGGTCGAAGCCCCAGTGCTTGAGCATCCGGTAGTGCAAAAAGTACTGGTTGATGGCCGTGAGTTCGTTCTTCAGCTGTGCCTGCAGATGGCCAATGACCTGTGCGTCGCCTTGCATGGGGCTCTCCTTGTGATAATGGAATGCAGAGTGGACGGGTGTCCGTGGGCGCGATTGTCGTGAGCCCCGCCGTTCGCCGCAAGGCGAAGCCCCCATGCGCACGGTCTGGCTGCGTGTGACACTGAGTTGTGTTCTCATCGGCTCGGCCGCAGGAACGGGGATTGCCCCGCACCGGCATGCGCCTCGCCCATGCGTCATAGTCATGAGCAATTGATTTGATGGAATCAATTAATTGGCTATATCGTTCTCGCGGGCCTAAACTTCGTTCATTCCGTATCAGCAACCACCAACCGAGGAAACAGCAATGTCCCTGATCAATACCCAAGTCCAGCCTTTCAAGACCGAAGCGTTCGTGAACCGCAATGGCAAGGGTGAGTTCATTACCGTGACCGAAGAGAACCTGAAGGGCAAGTGGTCCGTCCTGATCTTCATGCCGGCCGCCTTCACGTTCAACTGCCCCACGGAAATCGAGGATGCCGCCGACAACTACGCCGAGTTCCAGAAGGTTGGCGCCGAGGTCTACATCGTGACGACCGACACGCACTTCTCGCACAAGGTGTGGCACGAGACCTCCGACGCCGTGGGCAAGGCCAAGTTCCCCCTGGTCGGCGACCCGACGCACCAGCTGACCAACGCCTTCGGCGTGCACATCCCCGAAGAAGGCCTGGCACTGCGCGGCACCTTCGTGATCAACCCCGACGGCGTGATCAAGACGATGGAGATCCACTCCAACGAAATCGCCCGCGACGTGTCCGAGACCCTGCGCAAGCTGAAGGCCGCCCAGTTCACCGCCGCGAACCCCGGCCAGGTCTGCCCCGCCAAGTGGAAGGAAGGCGCCAAGACCCTGACGCCTTCGCTGGACCTGGTCGGCAAGATCTAATCGCCCGCGCGATCCGGAAGCGCCCCGCGCGCTTCCCCGGCCGGACCTCCGCAGTGCGCCCGCGCGCCCTGCCGTCCGGCTTTTTTTCGCCCGCATCTTGCCCGTTCTCCGCCCGTTCCCGGCCCCCGGCTCCCCTGCATAACTCGAAACCCCTGAAGGACATCCATGCTCGACGACCAACTCAAATCCCAACTTTCCGCCTATCTGGAGCGCGTGACGCAGTCGTTCGAGATCGTGGCCTCCCTCGACGGCAGCGAAGCCTCTGGCCAGACGCGCGAACTGCTGGAGACCATCCAGTCCCTGCGCAGCGACAAGATCAGCCTGCGCACCGACGGCACCGACGCCCGCAAGCCCTCCTTCACGCTGCAGCGCTCCGGCACGCAGACGAGCCTGCGCTTCGCCGGCCTGCCGCTCGGCCATGAATTCACCTCGCTGGTGCTGGCGCTGCTCTGGACGGGCGGCCATCCCCCGAAGGTGGAGCAGGACGTGATCGAGCAGGTGCAGGCGCTCGACGGCGACTTCGATTTCGAGGTCTACATGAGCCTCACCTGCCACAACTGCCCGGACGTGGTGCAGGCGCTGTCGCTCATGGCGATCCTCAACCCCCGCATCCGCACCACCGTGATCGAGGGCGGCACCTTCCAGCAGGAAGTGACCGACCGCGAGATCATGGCCGTGCCCATGGTGTTCCTCAACGGCCAGGTGTTCGGCTCCGGCCGCATGACCATCGAGGAGATCGTCGCCAAGCTCGACACCGGCGCCGCGAAGCGCGAAGCCGCCAAGCTGTCGGCCAAGGCACCGTATGACGTGCTGATCGTCGGCGGCGGCCCGGCCGGCGCCGCGGCGGCCGTCTATGCCGCACGCAAGGGCATCCGCACCGGCATCGCGGCCGAGCGCTTCGGCGGCCAGGTGAACGACACGCTCGACATCGAGAACTACATCTCGGTCAGCAAGACCGACGGCCCGAAGTTCGCCGCCGCGCTGGAGCAGCACGTGCGCGACTACGAGGTCGACCTGATGAACCTGCAGCGTGCCCGCGCGCTGCGCCCCGCCGCCACCGAAGGCGGCCTGGTCGAGGTCGAGCTGGAGAACGGCGGCACGCTCTCGTCGCGCACCGTGATCATCTCCACCGGCGCGCGCTGGCGCAACATGAACGTGCCGGGCGAGGAGCAGTACCGCACCAAGGGCGTCACCTACTGCCCGCACTGCGACGGCCCGCTCTTCAAGGGCAAGCGCGTGGCGGTGATCGGCGGCGGCAACTCTGGCGTCGAAGCCGCGATCGACCTGGCCGGCGTGGTGGCCCACGTCACCGTGCTGGAGTTCGCGGGCGAGCTGAAGGCCGATGCCGTGCTGCAGCGCAAGCTGCGCAGCCTGCCGAACGTGGACGTGATCCTCAACGCCCAGACCACCGAGGTGAAGGGCGACGGCAACCGCGTGACCGGCCTGAGCTACCAGGACCGCACCACCGAAGAGCACCACGTGCTGGCCGTGGAGGGCATCTTCGTGCAGATCGGCCTGCTGCCCAACACCGACTGGCTGCGCGGAACGGTGGAGCTGTCGCGCTTCGGCGAAATCGTGGTCGATTCGCATGGCCGCACCAGCGTGCCGGGCGTGTTCGCGGCCGGTGACTGCACCACGGTGCCGTACAAGCAGATCATCATCGCGGCCGGCGACGGCGCGAAGGCGGCCCTGGGTGCGTTCGACCACCTGATCCGCACCACGGCCCCGGCCTGATGGCGCCCTGCGCCACGGAAGGACAAGGGAGCGGCGATGCCGCTCCCTTTTTCGTTGGCCCGCGGTGGTGGTCCTGGCCGGCATCCCTGCCGGTGGAAAGGGTTCGCGGCGGCATTTTGTGATTGATATTCATTCTCATATACTGCCCGCAGCCAGCCACACCAACGCACCCAGGAGTTTCCCTGCATGTCCGACGCTTCCCGTCCATCCGCCAACCCGCTGCTGCACCCCTCCGAGGCCGAGCCGGGCCTGCCCTGTGCCGAAGCGCTGCTGGCCGGCACGCTGGCGCTCATGACCGGCTATGCGCACACCGAGCGCACGGGCGATCGCGAAGCCATGGGCCGCAAGATTGCCGCCCACCTGGAGAGCCTCGCGCGCATGGAGGGCCTGTCGCCGCATTTCCGCACCATGGCGGGCAACCTGAACAACCGCTGGTCCCGGCGGCTGGGCCTGGCGGCGGGGGAGGGGGCTGCGGTGCCGGCCGGCCCGAGTGCGGCGGAGCTGCAGCGGCGGCTGTGGCACACGGCGCCGGAAGCGCTGCAGTGAGCGCCTGGGCCGTCTGAAGCTTCGGCGGCAAGGCGTCCGGGGCCCTGCGGTTGGCAAGCGGTGCTGTTATTGTGACCCCACCCGGAAAATCACATCGGCTTGGTACCCCGGCACCGCGGGTACGCCGAACATCCCCAGAACGCATGCCCTGCCGAGGCCCCGCGCTTGGCGACCCGGCGCACCATCGGCTGTGCGCAGGCCGGGCATGACGGCGCCGTCGCGGGATCTGGTGCAGATACGGGTGCAGGGGACTGAGCAGGAGCGGGAGTGGAAGCCGGCGCAGGGGGCGGTGCGTCCATGGTCGGCTCCCTGGGGGCCCGCGGAGCGTGCGCCGCTGCCGGCTGTGAAGGCGAATGCGGATGCGAACGCGCCGGCGATCGCCCCTGCCGTATCCACTGCAGCAATGCCTCGCCGTCGATGAGCCGGATGTTCCGCCCGCTGGCGAAGTCCGTGGCCTCCTGCGTGAAGCGGCCCGAGGTGACGACGAAGCCGCCCGCGGCGCCCCGCGCGGCCATCACCCCGTAGAGCTCGCGCACCACGGTCACGCCGACCTTGAAGGCCTTCCACTGCTTGCACTGCACGAGGAACCGGTCGCCGCCCTTGCCGAGCACGAGGTCGACGCCGCCGTCCGCGCCACCGCCGCCCGTCTCTTCCACGAGGTACCCCTGCCTTCGGAAGCTTTCGCCCACGAGCACTTCGAACGCCTGCCACGTCATCCCATGCAGGGCGTCGGCGGCTGGGTTGCGGGCTGCGGTGTCGATCAGCCGGCGGCGCTCGCGGCGGCGCAGGGCGGAAGCGAGGGCCCCCATCGCACACACGAACGGCAGCAGGAACTGGCCGCCATAGGCCAGCCCGCGCCAAATGCTGCTGGTGGCCATGCCGGCGATGTCCTGCGGCGAGCTCGCCACCGGCAACGGCGCATTCGCCCAGCGGTGCAGCACCAGATAGCTCACGATGGCCAGCAGCACGCCCGCCCACCAGGGCAGCAGCGCCACCAGTTCCATCAGGTCATCGATGGCGGATGTTTTTCCTCGTCTTCGGGCCATGTCGGCACTCCCTCTCTGTTTGTTTTGAACGCGCATTCTGCACGCCCCTGGCTGCCTAACGTCTTCTGCAAGAATCCCGTGGCAGCCCTGCCGGCTGGCGTGTCCATGCAAGAATCCAGCGTTCGCTTCTACGGCAGCGAGGTGGCGATGGGGCTGGGCGCAACGTACCGGCCAGGAATGCGACCCGTTTCCAGTAGGCTTCCTGCCGTCGGGGCCATGGGCGTGCGTTCGCCCAGCCTCTTCTAGAATCGCGGCTCCCTTGGGGAGTAGCCTGCCTTCACCGCTGAAGGCGCCTGCGTCAACACACTCGGCATCCCGCATGCCGTGGCGCCGGCATCCGTTGATCGGTTGGCGAGACCATCGGCACTCCATCGCGGCGCAGGCCGGGCAGCGATGGCGTGCCGTTGCGCTCGTGCCCGGCCGATCACAAGTTGTCTTCCCCATGAATCTCGCTGCCATTTCGGTGCTGGCCTTCGCCATGTCGACCGACGCCTTCGCCGCCGCCGTCGGCAAGGGCACCGCCCTCCTCAAACCCCGCTGGTCCGAAGCGCTGCGCACCGGCGCCATCTTCGGCGTGATCGAAGCGCTCACGCCCGTCGCCGGATGGGCGCTGGGCTCGATGGCGTCGGATTACGTCAAGGCCTGGGACCACTGGATCGCGTTCGTGCTCCTGGTGTGCCTGGGCGGCCACATGCTGATCGCGTCGATGAAAAGCCCCGGGGAGATGGAGGCCGAGAAGCCGAGCCGGCACGGATTCTGGCTCCTGGCGGTGACCGGTTTCGCCACCAGCATCGACGCGATGGCGGTCGGCGTGGGCCTCGCCTTCCTCGACGTGAACATCGCCGTGGTGGCCGTGGCCATCGGCCTGGCGACCTTCACCATGGTCACGCTGGGCGTCATGGTCGGCCGCCTGCTGGGAGCCGTCGTGGGCCGCTGGGCCGAGGGCCTGGGCGGCGTCCTGCTCATCGGGATCGGGTCGCTGATCCTCTTCGAGCACCTCACGGTGGCCTGAGCGGGCGAATCAGTACACCAGCCGTTCCGGCCGCACTTCCTGCAGGATCGTCGTCGCGATCTCCTCGATGCTCTTGGTGGTGGTGGAGAGCCAGCGGATGCCCGAGCGCCGCATCATCGCCTCCGCCTCGGCCACCTCGTGGCGGCAGTTCATGAGGTCGGCGTACTTCGAGCCCGGCCGGCGCTCGTTGCGGATCTGCGAGAGCCGCTCGGGCAGGATGGTGAGCCCGAAGATCTTCTTGCGGTGCGGCTCCAGCGCGGGCGGCAGCTGCTTGCGGTCGAAGTCTTCCGGTATGAGCGGGTAGTTGGCCACCTTCAGGCCGCACTGCATCGCCAGGTAGAGGCTGGTCGGGGTCTTGCCGCTGCGCGACACGCCCACCAGGATCACGTCGGCGCCGTCCAGGTCGCGGTGGCTCTGGCCGTCGTCGTGGTCCAGGCTGAAGTTGATCGCCTCGATGCGGTCGGTGTATTCCTTGCTCAGGCTCACGTCCGCGAAGCGGCCCACGCGGTGCAGCGACTTGATGCCCAGCTCGCCCTCCAGCGGGCGGATGAAGGTGCCGAACATGTCCAGCAGCATGCCCTTGCAGTTCTCCTGGATGATGCGCAGCACGCTCATGTTGACCAGCGTGGTGAAGACGACGGGCTTCTTGCCCTCCAGCTCGGCCGTGTGGTTGATGCGGCGCACGGCCTGGTGGGCCTTGTCCTCGGTGTCGATGAAGGGCAGGCGCACGTGGCGCGGCTTGATGTCGAACTGCGCCAGGATGGCGTTGCCGAAGGTTTCCGCCGTGATGCCGGTGCCGTCGGAGATGAAGAATACGGTGCGCGTGTGCATGGGTGGGTCGGGGCTTTCCGGGGTGGATCGATTCGCTCGGGGGTGGCTGGACCGGGACGCCGGTGATGTCCCACAAGCGCCTCGCGGCCGGCCGCCCTACAATCGCGCCCATTATTCCCATTTCCACCATGCACGCGCCCGGCCTACAACCAGAACAGCCAAGCCACAGCGCGCCGTGCATGCGTGACGACGGCGCCCCCGCCAGCCCGCCCCCGCGCGCGGGCGGCCTTGTGCGGCGCGCAGACCCGGTTTCAACTTCTGGAGCTTTCCCATGTCTGCACTGTTCGAATCGACCGCCCTGGTCGTTCCGTTTGAGAACCTGAGAATGACCGACGTCGAGTCGGTGGGTGGCAAGAACGCCTCCCTCGGCGAGATGATCTCCCAGCTGCCCGACGGCGTGCGCGTGCCCACCGGCTTCGCGACCACCGCCCATGCCTTCCGCCAGTTCCTCGCCCACGACGGCCTGGCCCAGAAGATCAGCGACCGCCTGAAGACCCTCGACACCGAGGACGTGCGCGCCCTGGCCGCCGCCGGCGCCGAGATCCGCGCCATGGTCGAGGCCCAGCCCTTCCCGGCCGACCTGGAGCAGGCCATCCGCGGCGCCTTCGCCACGCTGTGCGGCGACAACGCCGAGGCCTGCTTCGCCGTGCGCTCCTCCGCCACCGCGGAAGACCTGCCGGACGCCTCCTTCGCCGGCCAGCAGGAGACCTTCCTGAACGTGGTGGGCATCGACGACGTGCTGCACAAGATGAAGGAGGTGTTCGCCTCCCTCTACAACGACCGCGCGATCAGCTACCGCGTGCACAAGGGCTTCGCGCACGACGTGGTGGCCCTGTCGGCCGGCGTGCAGCGCATGGTGCGCTCCGACCTGGGCGCCGCGGGCGTGATGTTCACGATCGACACCGAATCCGGCTTCGACCAGGTGGTGTTCATCACCTCCAGCTACGGCCTGGGCGAGACGGTGGTGCAGGGCGCCGTGAACCCCGACGAGTTCTACGTGCACAAGCCGATGCTGGCCGCCGGCAAGCAGGCCGTGATCCGCCGCAACCTGGGCAGCAAGCTGGTGCAGATGGTCTTCGCCTCGCCCGAGGAGAAAAAGGCCAATGGCAAGCTGGTGAAGACCACCGACGTGCCCACGGAACTGCGCAACCGCTATTCGCTGACCGACGCCGACGTCGAGCAGCTCGCGCGCTACGCACTGCTGATCGAGAAGCACTACGGCCGCCCGATGGACATCGAGTGGGGCAAGGACGGCACCGACGGCCAGCTCTACATCCTGCAGGCCCGCCCCGAGACGGTGAAGAGCCAGCAGCAGGGCCAGGCCGAACTGAAATTCAAGCTCAAGGGCACGGGCACGGTGCTGGCCGAGGGCCGCGCCATCGGCCAGAAGATCGGCACGGGCCCGGTGCGCCTGGTGGGCGACATCGCCGAGATGGACAAGGTGCAGCCCGGCGACGTGCTCGTCACCGACATGACCGACCCCAACTGGGAGCCCGTGATGAAGCGCGCCAGCGCCATCGTCACCAACCGCGGCGGGCGCACCTGCCACGCGGCCATCATCGCGCGCGAACTCGGCATTCCCGCCGTGGTGGGCTGCGGCGACGCCACCAGCCTGCTGAAGGACGGCACGCTGGTGACGGTGAGCTGCGCCGAGGGCGACACCGGCAAGATCTACGACGGCCTGCTGGAAACCGAGGTGACCGAGGTGCAGCGCGGCGAGATGCCGAAGATCGACACCAAGATCATGATGAACGTCGGCAACCCCCAGCTGGCCTTCGACTTCTGCCAGCTGCCCAACGAGGGCGTGGGCCTGGCGCGGCTGGAATTCATCATCAACAACAACATCGGCGTGCATCCGAAGGCCATCCTGGACTATCCGCAGATCGACGCCGACCTGAAGAAGGCCGTCGAATCGGTGGCCCGCGGCCACGCCAGCCCGCGCGCGTTCTACGTGGACAAGGTCGCCGAAGGCATCGCCACCATCGCGGCCGCCTTCTGGCCCAAGCCGGTGATCGTGCGGCTGTCGGACTTCAAGTCCAACGAGTACCGCAAGCTGATCGGCGGCAGCCGCTACGAGCCCGAGGAAGAGAACCCGATGCTGGGCTTCCGCGGCGCGGCGCGCTACATCAGCAAGGAGTTCGGCGAGGCCTTCGCCATGGAGTGCGAGGCTTTGAAGCGCGTGCGCAACGACATGGGCCTGACCAACGTGCAGGTGATGGTGCCCTTCGTGCGCACGCTCGGCCAGGCCGACCGCGTGACGCAGCTGCTCGGCGAGCACGGCCTGAAGCGCGGCGAGAACGAGCTCAAGCTCATCATGATGTGCGAGGTGCCCTCCAACGCCGTGCTGGCCGACGAGTTCCTGCAGTTCTTCGACGGCTTCTCGGTGGGCTCCAACGACCTGACCCAGCTCACGCTGGGCCTGGACCGCGACTCCGGCCTGGAGCTGCTGGCCCAGGACTTCGACGAGCGCGATCCGGCCGTGCAGGCACTGCTCTCGCGCGCCATCGAGGCCTGCAAGAAACAGGGCAAGTACGTCGGCATCTGCGGCCAGGGCCCCAGCGACCACCCGGACTTCGCGCTGTGGCTCGCGAAGCAGGGCATCTCGTCGATCTCGCTCAACCCCGACAGCGTGATCGCCACCTGGCAGAAGCTCGCCGGCTGACGGCGCACGCCAGCCCATGCCCGCGCCGCCGCCGCCCTCCAGTCCGCCGCGGGCCGCGGGCGGGCCGCACGGGCCCATGGGGCCCGCGATGGCCGCGGGGCACGGCCTTGGCCATGGCGACGGCGATGGCGATGGCCGTGCTGGCGGCACGGAGGCCGCGCCGTTCGCCCCCGACCTGCACGATGCGCGCCACCTCTGGCTGAAGGCGGTGCTGCTGCTGGCCTGGGCCGCGGTGTCGTTCGGCGCCTGCTACTTCGTGCGGGACCTCACCTGGCGCCTGGGCGACTGGCCCCTGGGCTACTGGATCGCGTCGCAGGGCGCGGTGCTGGCCTTCATCGCCATCGTGGTGGCCTACTGCGTGGCGATGGACCGCTTCGAGCGCGCGGATGCGCGCGTGGCCGCCGACATGCAGGCGGCGGGCGGCACGGTCGCCGCCGCGGCACCGGCGCAAGCCCCGGCCACGGGCAGGGCGCCGCGCTCCCATGGCTGAAGGGCCGTCCGGGGGCTCCGGTGCCGCGGGCCACGGGCGCCTGCACCGCCTGCTCGCGCTCTACACCCTGGGGGTGCTGGCCTTCCTCGCGCTCATGGCCTGGGCCGAGCACCGCGGCCTCTCGCGGCAATGGATCGGGCCGATCTTCCTCTTCCTCTCCGTGATGGTCTATGCGGCCATCGGCGTGTACGGCCGCACCACCGACCCGGAGGAATACTACGTCGCGGGCCGGCGCATTCCGCCGTTCTACAACGGCATGGCGGCCGCGGCCGACTGGATGAGCGCCGCCTCGTTCATCAGCCTCTCGGGCGCGCTCTACCTGCAGGGCTTCTCGGGCGGTCCGGGGCAGGCCGGGGGGCTCGCCTACCTGCTGGGCTGGACGGGCGGCTTCTGCCTCGTCGCGCTGCTGATCGCGCCGCACCTGCGCGCGATGAACCTCTACACGATTCCCGAGTTCTTCCAGGTGCGCTTCGGCGGCCGCTGGCCGCGCGTGATCGCGGCGCTCGCGGCCGTGCTGTGCTCGTTCACCTACGTGGTGGCGCAGATCTACGGCGTGGGCCTGATCGCCTCGCGGCTCACGGGCGTGCAGTTCGAGATCGGCATCATGCTGGGCCTGGGCGGCGTGCTGCTGTGCTCCTTCCTGGGCGGCATGCGCGCCATCACCTGGACCCAGGTGGCGCAGTACGTGGTGATCCTGCTGGCCTTCCTGATCCCCGTCTCGTGGCTCGCGTACAAGCAGCTGGGCAACCCGCTCGCCGCGGCGGTCTATGGCGGGCAGATCGGCAAGATCGCCGCGCTGGAGTCGGAGCTGCTCGCATCGCCGGCCGAGCGCGAGGTGGTGGCCGCGCACGCGCGCCGCGCGCAGGAGCTGCAGGAGCGGCTTCGCGACGTGCCCGCGGCGCTGGAGCGCGAACGCGAGGCGGCGCGCGAGCGCGTGCACCGGCTGCGCGACGCGCAGGCCGACGTGGCGAGCGTGGTGGCGGCCAGCCGCGAACTGGCGCTGCTGCCGCGCGACGCCGAGGCCGCGCGCGAACTCTGGACGCGCGAGATGCGCGAGAGCCAGGAGCGCGCCCGCCCGCTCGGTGGCCTGCCGCCGCATGGCTTGGCCTATCGCGGCGACCCGGCCGGCACGCCCGCGGAGCAGGAGGCCTACGAGGTGTCGCGCCGCAACTTCCTGGCGCTGATGTTCTGCCTGATGGTCGGCACCGCCGGCCTGCCGCACCTGCTCACGCGCTACTACACCGTGCCCACGCCCTCGGCGGCGCGCGCCTCGGTCGCCTGGTCGCTGTTCTTCATCGCGCTGCTCTACCTGAGCGCGCCCGCGCTGGCGGTGCTGGTGAAGTTCGAGGTCATGCAGAACCTCGTGGGCAGCCGCTTCGATGCGCTGCCGGCGTGGATCGGGCAGTGGTCGCGCGTCGATCCGGCGCTGCTGTCGGTGCAGGACGTCAACGGCGACGGCATCGTGCAGTTCGGCGAGATCCGGCTGGGCGCGGACCTCATCATGCTGGCCACGCCGGAGCTGGGCGGCCTTCCTTACGTGGTGTCGGGGCTGGTGGCAGCGGGCGGCCTGGCGGCGGCGCTTTCCACCGCGGACGGCCTGCTGCTCACCATCAGCAATGCCCTGGTGCGCGATCTGTACCTGCGCGGGTCCGGCCGCGGCCGGCCGGTGTCGCCGGAGCACCGGGTGATCCTCACCAAGTTCGCGCTGCTCGCGGTGGCGCTGGTCGCGGCCTTCGTGGCCGCGCTCAAGCGCTCGGAGATCCTGCCGATGGTGTCCGCATCGTTCTCCATCGCCGCATCGGCCTTCGTGCCCGTGATGGTGCTCGGCATCTTCTGGCGGGGCGCGACGCGGCAGGGCGCGGTGGCGGGCATGCTCTGCGGGCTCGGGACCACGCTCTACTACCTCGCCGCATTCACCGACGCGGCGCAGGCCGTGGCGCCGGCGTGGCTGCTGCCGCGAGGGCTGTGGTTCGGCATCGATCCGGTATCGGCCGGCGTGTTCGGCGTACCGGCGGGCCTCGTGGCGGCCTGGCTGGTGAGCCTGGCGACGCGCTCCGCGCACGCCCGGCCGCACGCCCCGGCCTGAACGCCCCGTTTCTGCCTGGACCCTGGCGGGGCGGCCGATCGGAGCGGGGGAGGGGCGGTTGCAACACATCGCAACAAACCCCGATTCACAAATGGCCGAGCGCGTGCGACGCTGGGCCGACTTCGCCGCTTGCGGCTTCCCTCCAGAGGTCCACGACGTGCTTCTCGTCAAAACCCCCGCGGGCCAGCTGGCCCTGAAAGACCGCCATGGCGGCCTCACGCCGCGCCAGCGTTCCGCGTTCATCCTGTTCGATGGACAGCGGACGCTGGAGCAGGTACTGTCCGCCACGGCGGCGATGGGCATCACGGTGGACGACGTGCGGGCCATGGTCGACCAGGGCCTGCTGGAATCGCCCGATGGGCGGGCCCTGCCGCAGCCGGTGGCGGCGGCCCCTGCGGCCCCGGGCGCCAGCGGCGCATCCGCACCGCCGTCCCCGTCCGCCACGCTGGCGGACCGCTACCAGAATGCCTACCTCGTGGCCACGCAGCTCACTTCCAGCGCCGGCCTGCGGGGCTTCCGCCTGAACCTGGCGGTGGAGGGCGCGCGCAGCGTGGAGGAACTGGCCGCGCTCGCGCCGAGGATCCGCGATCTGGTGGGGGAGGAGAAATACAAGCGCCTGCAGGAGGCGCTGTTCGGTTGAGCGGCGCGCTGCTGCAGCGCGCCGGACAGGGAAGGACGGGCGCTCAGCGGCCGACGCCGAGCAGTTCCACGTCGAACTTCAGCGTGGCGTTCGGGGGGATCACGCCGCCGGCGCCGCGCGCGCCGTAGCCCAGGGCCGCGGGGATGATGAGCGTGCGCTGGCCGCCGATCTTCATGCCCTGCACGCCTTCGTCCCAGCCCTTGATCACCATGCCGGCGCCCAGGTGGAATTCGAACGGGTCGTTGCGGTCGCGGCTGGAGTCGAACTTCGCGCCCTGCTGGCCGTCGTTGTAGAGCCAGCCGGTGTAGTGCACGCGCACGGGCTGGCCGGCGGTGGCCTCGGCGCCTTCGCCGACGGTGGTGTCTTCGTATTGCAGGCCGGACGGGGTGGTGGTGAAAGCCATTCGCGAAACTCCTTGGGGGTGGGTGGCGGTGCGCCAGGAAAGAAAGGGAGGGGAAAGAAAAACCGCAAAAAGGAAGGACCGCGGGGCGCGTCAGTCCGGCGACTTGGCGGCCGCGGCCGCCGCCGCTGCGCGGGCACCGCGCGCTGCGACCCAGCGGGTGGCGAAGGCCTGCACGTCGCTCAGGCGCTTGAGCAGGTCCACGCCCGAGGGCGTGACCGTGTAGCCGTCGCTGCCGTGGTCCAGCAGGCCGGCCTCGCGCAGTTCCTTGATGCGGGTGTTGAGGGTGTTGGGGGTGATGCCGCCGACGCTGTCCTGCAGCAGCCGGAACGTCTGCGGATGGCCGTCGCGCAGGGCCCAGAGCACGCGCAGCGCATAACGGCATTCGAGCTTTTCGAACAGCTGGTTGATGGCGGCGTTTTCCTTGGAACTCATGGCGGGTTCTCCTTGGCGCGGGGACGGTGCGATGGCCCGGAACGGACGGGCACCCGGGCACCGTGAAAATATAGCGTGGAAATCGGGTTGCTACAAGTTTAATAGCTCAAGATGCTTGCCTGGCAGGCGCGCCCTGCAAAAAACTCAGGTGTTACCGCCTGGTTGCATCCCCGCCTCCGGGCCTCTGCCGCGGCGGGCGAGGTAGTCGGCCAGCAGCGCCGCGGCGGCGGGCGGGCCGTCGCCCGCGCGGGCGCAGATCGCGAAACGGCGGCGGGCCCACGGGTCAGCCAGCGGTACCACGCGCACCCCGCTCACGGCGGCGAACGGTCCGGCCACCTCGCGCGGCACCACGCTGATCGCCAGGTTGGCGCGCACCACGCGCAGCGCCGCGTCGAAGTTGGAGACGAACACCCGGTGCAGCAGCGTGCGCCCCTCCAGCGCGGCGGCGCGCGCCAGCAGCACCTGCACCGCGCTCAACGCCGGCATGCTGACGAATTCGTACCCCAGCACGTCGGCGAAACGCACGCTCTCCAGCGCCGCCACGGGGTGCGAGGGATGGGCCGCGATGGCGAGGTGGTCGCTGCGGTAGGCGCGCGTGTGCAGGCCCTGCAGGTCCGCCGCGTCCCAGCAGATGCCCAGCGAGGCGCTGCCCTCGCGCACGCCGCGCACCACCTCCGGGCTCACGCGCTCTTCCATGCTCACCTGGATGTCGCGGTGCGCGGGCTCCTGCAGAAAGGCCGCCACGTCGTCGGCCAGCGATTCGGCCATGACCGACGTGGTGACCAGCATGCGCACGTGGCCGCGCACGCCCGTGGCGAAACCGGCCATGTCCCGCTCGATGCGGCCTGCGGTGGCGAGCATCTCGCGCGCATGCTCCAGCAGCGTCTCGCCGGCCGGGGTGGGGGCCACGCCGTGGCGCTTGCGTACCAGCAATTGCGTGCCCACCGTGTCTTCCAACTGCGCCAGCCGCTTGCTGACGGCCGAGCCCACGATCGATTCGCGCTCGGCCGCGCGTGCGATGTTGCGCTGCTCGCAGACGGCCACGAAGAGCCGCAAGGTCAGCAGATCGAGGGAGCGCATGGGGCAGGGTAGAGATGTTCCATTCGGGAAATTCTGGCCTTCTCAAATTGAGATCACGGAGTGTGCGGGAATTTCTAGAATGGCTGCGTCCCTTGTTCGCACGCAGGCCCGGCCCGTCCGGGAGATTCCATGCCCGCCACCGATCCTTCCGCCGTCGCGCCGTCCGCGCCGTCCACCGCCCTTCCGTCCGGCCCTGGAGCATCTGCGGGCCTGCCAGGCATTCCCGCTGGCGCCGCATCCGGCCGCCCGGCAGTCCGCCCTCGCGCCGAGGTGCGCGAAGTCGGTCTGCGCGACGGCCTGCAGAGCATCGCGGCCACCGTGCCCACGCACCACAAGACGGCCTGGATCGCTGCCGCGCACGCGGCCGGGCAGCGCGAGATTGAGGTCGGCTCCTTCGTGCCCGCACGCCTGCTGCCGCAGCTGGCGGACACCGCCGAGGTGCTGGCGTTCGCGCGCACGCTGCCCGGGCTGGTGGCCTCGGTGCTGGTGCCCAACCTGAAGGGCGCCGAACGCGCGCTCGAATGCGGCGCGCACCTGATGGTGGTGCCGCTCTCGGCGAGCCATGCGCACAGCCTCGCCAACCTGCGCAAGACGCCCGACGAGGTCGTGGCGGAGGTGGCGCGCATCCGTGCCGCACGCGACGCGTCCGGCAGCCGCACGCTGATCGAGGGCGGCGTGGGAACGGCCTTCGGCTGCACGCTGCAGGGCGACGTGGCGGAGAGCGAGGTGCTGCGGCTGATGCAGGCACTGCTCGATGCCGGTGCCGACCGCGTGAGCCTGGCCGACACCGTGGGCTATGCGGATCCGCAATCGGTGCTGCGCCTCTTCGGCCGGGCCCGGGCCCTGGTGGGCGACCGCCTGGCCTGCGCGCACTTCCACGACACGCGCGGCATGGGCCTGGCGAACGCCTATGCGGCCTGGCAGACCGGCGTGGCGCGGTTCGACGCAAGCCTGGCCGGCATCGGCGGCTGCCCGCATGCGCCGGGGGCCAGCGGCAACGTCGCCACCGAAGACCTCGCCTTCATGCTGGAGCGCATGGGCGTCGGCACCGGCCTCGACCTGCCCGGCCTGCTGGCGTTGCGCGAGCGCGTGAGCGGCTGGCTCGCCGGCGAGACCCTGCATGGGACACTCTGGCGCGCGGGCCTGCCCAAGGGTGGCCTGGTGGCGTGGTCCGAGGCCCTTGCGGAACCCGTCTTCGCGTGAGCGCACTGCACCGCCTCCCGTTCTTCGTTCCCTCTTCGTCCTCGCGCAATCCCATGACTTCTTCCGCCACTCCCGCAAACCCTTCCCCGGAACGCACCCTGCCACTGGCGGGCCTGCGCGTGGTGGAGTTCACCCACATGGTCATGGGCCCGACCTGCGGCATGGTGCTGGCGGACCTGGGCGCCGAGGTCATCAAGGTGGAACCGGTGGAGGGCGACCGCACGCGCCATCTGCTGGGCGCGGGCGCGGGCTTCTTCCCGATGTTCAACCGCAACAAGAAGAGCATCGCGATCGACCTGCGCAGCGCCGAGGGGCTGGAGGTGGCGATCCGCCTCGCCTCGTCGGCCGACGTGGTGGCGCAGAACTTCAAGCCCGGCGTGATGGCGAAATACGGCCTGGATTACGCGGCGCTCTCGCGCCTCAACGAAGGGCTGGTGTACGTCAACCACACGGGCTTCCTGCCCGGGCCCTACGAGCACCGCACCGCGCTCGACGAGGTGGTGCAGATGATGGGCGGCCTCGCCTACATGACGGGCCGCCCCGGCGACCCGCTGCGCGCCGGCACCAGCGTGAACGACATCATGGGCGGCATGTTCGGCGCGATCGGCGCGATGGCGGCGCTGATGCAGCGCGCGCAGACCGGCCGCGGCCAGGAGGTGGATTCCGCGCTGTTCGAGAACAACGTCTTCCTGGTGGGCCAGCACATGATGCAGTACGCCGTGACCGGCCAGCCCGCGGCGCCCATGCCGGACCGCATCTCCTCCTGGGCCGTGTACGACGTGTTCAGCGTGAAGGACGGCGGCCAGATCTTCCTCGCCGCGGTGAGCGACGCGCAGTGGCGCACCTTCTGCACCGCCATGGGCTATGCGGACCTGCTGGCCGATGCCGCGCTCGCCCTCAACAACGACCGCGTGCGGGCCCGCGCCACGCTGCTGCCCGAACTGCGGCGCCGCCTCGCGCAGCACGCGGCGGAAGAACTCGCCGCGGTCTTCGAGCGCCACGGCCTGCCGTTCGCGCCCATCCTGCGGCCCGAGCAGCTCTTCGACGATCCGCACCTGAACGCCACCGGCGGCCTGGCCGAGGTCACGCTGCCCGACGGCGACCGGGCCGGCGAGCGCGCGCGCGTCACCCTCATGCCGCTGCGCATGGGCGGCGAGCGCCTGCCCGTGCGCACCGATCCGCCCCGGCTCGGCGAGCACACGCGCGAACTGCTCGAAGGCCTGGGCTACGCGCCCGGCACCATCGACGCGCTGCGCGAGGCCCGTGCCGTGGCCTGACGGCCGACCGCTTCCCCGGGCCTTTGACATGAGCGCGGCGCCAGTCCGCGCGGCCCACCCACAACGATGGAGACATGCGCATGCCGATCCTGCCACCCACCCTGGCGGCTCCCCACCGCCACCGCTCTGATGCCGATGCCGGTGCGCCCACAGCGCACGCTGGTCCCGCCGCGGGCTCCGCCACGGCCCTGACCCGCCGCGCCGTCCTCACCCTCGGCGCCGCGGCCTTCGCCACCGCCGGGAACGGCCTGCGGCCCGCCCGCGCCCAGTCCCCCCCGGACAGGCCGCTGCGCATCATCCTGCCGCTGTCCGCCGGCTCGGGGGCCGACGGCGCCATCCGCGCGGTCAGCACCAGCTTGGCGAAGGCGCTCGGCCAGCCCGTGATGATCGAGAACCTGCCCGGCGCGGGCGGCATCACCGGCACCGCGCAGATCGTGCGCGCGCCGAAGGACGGCTCCGTCATCGGCGTGGTCTCCAACAACCACGTGGTGAACCCCAGCGTCTACAAGAACATCCCGTTCGATTCGCTCGCCGACATCGCTCCCATCACCATCCTGGGCGCCACGCCGTTCGTGCTGGTGGCGAACCCCGCGGTGCCGGCCGCGAACGTGCGCGAGCTGATCGCCTATGCGAAGGCGAAGCCGGGCGTGCTCAACTACGGATCTTCCGGCAACGGCACCATCCTGCACCTGGGCGCCGCGATGTTCGCCGACCAGGCGAAGCTGGACATACAGCACGTCCCCTACAAGGGCATGGGCCCGCTCATGAACGACGTGCTGGGCGGACAGGTGCAGCTCGCCGTGGTGGCCGCCGCGCCCGCCGCACCGCACATCCAGTCCGGCGCGCTGCGGGCGCTGGGCGTGACCACCGCGGCGCGCGTGCCCACGCTGCCGGGCGTGCCCACGATCGCGGAGCAGGGCCTGCCGGGCTTCGAGCTGGACGGCTGGATCGCGCCCGTGGCGCCTGCCGGCATCCCGAAGGCCGAACTCGCGCGCCTCTACGCCGGCTTCAAGGCGGCGATGGAGATGCCCGAAGCGCGCAATGCGCTCATCGCCCAGGGCTACGAGATCAAGCTCACGCCGCCGGACCAGGCCGCGGCCTTCTTCCGCAGCGAGGCCGCGCGCATGGCGCAGGTGGTGAAGAGCGCGCACCTCACCATCGACTGAGAGCGGGCGCCGTCAGCACGCCTCGGCGTGCGCAGGCACCTTCGCGCGCCCGCGCGTCGCGAGCCAGCACAGCACCGCGCCGCCGCACACCATGCCGGCCCCTGCCCAGAAAGCGGCCGGGAGAGGCACCCGCAGCAGCACGGCCGCCAGCGCCGCCGACAGCACCGGCGTGAAGTACGACGCCCCCGCCAGCAGCGTCACGTTGCCGTGCAGGATGCCCACGTTCCACGCCGCGTAGCCGAAACCCATCGCCGCAGCGGCCAGCGCGAGGTGCACCACCGTGGGCAGGCTCCAGTGCATCGCCGGCGCGCCGCCCGCGAGGTATTTCGTCCACAGCACCATCGCGGTCAGCAGGAAGAACAGCGTGATCCCGTTCGTGCCCCGCGCGATGCGCGCCGTGACGGTGCAGTAGGCCGCCCAGATCAGCGCCCCGGCGAACGCCAGCCCGTAGCTCAGCGGGTTGCCCTGGATGTTGCCGAGCATGCCGGCCGCGCTCACGCCGTTGCCGCCGCCCAGCACCATGCAAATGCCCGCCAGCGACACCGCCAGCCCTGGCACCACCAGCCAGCCCGCGCGCTGGCCGTTGAACAGGATCGACGCCACCATCGTGAACGTGGGCCACAGGTAGTTCACCATGCCCACCTCGATCGCCTGCTGCCGCGTATTCGCATAGCCGATGGAAAGCGACAGGCACAGCTCGTAGCTCACGAACAGCACGCTGCCCCAGGCGAGGTACCGGCGCGGGAACGCGCGCAGCGGCGTGAAGCCGACCGTGGCCCACAGCAGCACCGAGGCCGCGGTGTAGATCGCCGCCGCGCCGCCCGTGGCCCCGAGCCCCTCGGCCACGCCGCGGATCAGTCCCACGATCGAAGCCCACAGGGCGATGGCGAGGAGGCCGATGAGCGTGGCGCGGTTCCTTTTTTCCATCCCCGGATTATCGAAGCCGCAGCCCGGGGCTCAGCCCGCGGACGCGAGGCGCCAGAACGCCTCCGCCGCGTCCGACATGTCCGTGCGCTGGCGATAGAGCCGGATCTCCACCGGCACGTCCCAATCGGCCGGCCCCGCGGGCACCAGGGTGCCGGCGCGCAGCTCGTCCGCGACCAGGCTCTGCGGCAGCCAGGCCACGCCGCGCCCGTCCAGCGCCAGCGTCTTGAGCAGCGCCGCATGGTGGGCCGTGAACACCACCGCCACCTCGCCGGGCAGGCCGGGCACCGTGCCGCTCTCGAACACGCCGCGGCGCAGCGCGCGCATGATGCGCCCCAGCCCGGACGCATCGCTGTACGCCAGCACGGGCAGCGGGGAGGCTTCACGCTCCGACGCGCCGGCCAGCGCATCCGCCGCTGCGTCCGCCGACGGTATCGCGTGCAGCGGCGTGCCATCCGCACGCGGCGCGGAGACGGGGCGCAGCACGTCTTCCGCGAGCCGCACCACCGGGTAGCCCGCCTCGTCGAGCCGCCCCGGCACGGCCGCGTGCCCGTGGCACAGCACGAACTGCACGCGCCGCTGCAGCGCCAGGTCCTCGCAGGCACGGTAGCTGTCGGAGCTGGTCTGGATCGGCCCCAGGCGCAGCTGCGCCTCCAGCCCGCCCAGCCAGCGCGGGAAGAACGTGAGCGAGAGCACGTGCGTGGCCGCGAAGCGCAGGCTCGCGGCCGATTGTTCCTGCGCCGCGCGCGCCTTGATCCGAGCCGCCTCCAGCCGGGCGAGCACGTCCTCCAGCAGCGGCTGGAAGCGCTGGCCCGCGGCGGTGAGCGCGGCCGGGTGCGCGCTGCGGTCGAACAGCTCGGCGCCCACCCAGTCCTCCAGCGCACGGATGTGGCGGCTGAACGCGGGCTGCGCGATGGCGCGGGCCTCGGCCGCGCGCGAGAAATTGCCGCTCTCGGCGAGGGCGAGGAAATCCTCCAGCCACTCCAGATCCAGCGGTCGGTTGCCGGGGCCCATGCGTCTCCTGGCGCGTGCCGGGCACGCGGATAGTTGTATGCGATTCGGGTATTGGACGGCCGCGGGCAGGGCGGGAATCATCCGCTGCGTTCCCCTTCCTTTTCCACCAACGATCCAACGACGGGACCATCCCGGAACCACGGAGACAGCCCACATGCCTTCCATCGCGAATTATCGCGGCATCATCCCCGCCATTTCGTGCCCCTTCACGCCGGACCACCGCATCGACGAGCCCGCGCTGCGCAAGCTGGCCTCCTGGCTCGCCGGCCACGACGGCGTGGTCGCCATCATGACCAACGGCCACACCGGTGAAGTGTTCTCGCTCACCCCGGCCGAGCGCGCGGAAGTGACCCGCATCGTGGCGGACGAGTTGGAAGGCCGCTGCCCGGTCATCTCCTCCATCGTCTGCGAAGGCCTGAAGGACGCCGCCGACCATGCCCGCGCCGCCGTGGCCGCCGGTGCCGTCGCGCTCGACGTGATGCCCCCGCACCACTGGCTGCGCTTCGGCTTCACCTCCGGCCATGCGCTGCAGTACTTCGAGGCGATCCACGAAGCCGCGCCGGAAGCCGACCTCGTCTGCCACGTCTACCCCGCCTGGACGCGTGCCTCGTACTCGTCGCAACTGCTCGCCGACCTCGCCAGGCTGCCCTACCTGCAGGCCTTCAAGGTGGGCCAGCGCGACATGAACAAATACGCCCGCGACATCCAGGCGATCCGCGAGGCCGATGCCTCCAAGGCCATCCTCACCTGCCACGACGAATACCTGCTCGCCTCCATGGTGCAGGGCGTCGATGGCGCGCTGGTCGGCTTCGCCACCTTCATCCCCCAGCTCATCATCGACCTGTGGAACGCCGTCAAGGCGGGCGACCTCAAGAAGGCCATGGAAGTGCAGGCCGTCATCACCCCGCTGAAAGACGCCGTCTATGGCGGCGGCGAACCCACGGGCGAGGCCCACGCGCGCATGAAGGGCGGCATGTACCTGGCCGGCGTGATCGACGACGCCACCGTGCGCCCGCCCACCGAGGCGCCGAGCGCGAAGGAAATGGATGCCCTGCGCGCCGCGGTGAAGCAGGCCGGTCTGCTGCAGCGCTGAGCGAGACAGCTCTCCCGGTGGCCTCACAAGAAACAACGACGGAGACAAGACACCATGCAACGCAACCATTTCCTGCGCGCCGCCCTGGGCGCCGCCGCCCTCGCGGCGGCGGCCGGCGCCGTCGCGCAGACGCAAACGCTACCACAGACCTATCCGAACAAGCCCGTGCGGATGGTCATCCCCTTCCCGCCCGGCGGCACGCTCGACGCCGTCGGCCGCATGCTCGCGCAGAAGCTCGGCGAGCAGACGGGCCAGTCCTTCGTCGTGGACAACAAGCCCGGCGGCAGCGGCGTGATCGGCGGCGACACCGTCGCCAAGGCGGCGGCCGACGGCTACACCCTGCTGTTCAGCGCCTCCACGCACACCACGGCGCCGATGACGCTCAAGTCCGCGCCCTACCACGTCACGCAGGACTTCGTGCCCGTGGCCCTGGTCGCCAAGGCACCCCTCTCGGTCGCGATCAACAAGGACCTGCCCGTCACCGACATCAAGAGCCTGCTCGCCTACGCCCAGGCCCGCCCCGGCAAGATGACCTTCGCCGTCGGCTCCATCGGCTCGGCCGGGCACCTATCCACCGAACTGCTCAAGCGCGCCGGCAAGATCGACTACCTGATCGTCCCGTACAAGGGCACGGCGCCGGCCTTCCAGGACCTGATCGGCGGTCAGATCGACGGCTTCATCGACCCGATCCTCGGCTCGCTCCAGTACCACAAGAGCGGCATGCTGCGCGTGGTGGCCGTCACCTCGGCCCAGCGCGTGCCCAGCCTGCCGGACGTGCCCACCGTGGCCGAAACCATCCCCGGCTACGAGTTCTACAGCTGGTACGGCCTCTGGGCCCCGGCCAAGACGCCGCCCGCGCTCGTGCAGCGCCTGAACGCCGAAGTGAACAAGGCCCTGGCCGAGATCGGCCCCAAGCTCAAGGAGCAGGGCCTGCTCGTCACGCCCGGCAGCGCGGAGGATTTCGCCAAGTTCCAGCGCGAGGACATGGAACGCTCCCAGAAGATCGTGACCGAGGGCCGCATCCGTGCCGAGTGACGCCACCTCCGCCGCAGCGTCCGTCCCCGAGCCCTCTTCGGTGGCTGACGCCGTAGGCCCCGTGCCGCACGCCGTCGTCACCGGCAGCAGCAGCGGCATCGGCCGCGCGATCGCCGAATCTCTGCTCGCCACCGGCTGGCGCGTGACGGGGCTCGACGTCGCACCGCCCACCATCGCGCACCCGGCCTTCGCGCACCTGCCGGTGGACCTGGCCGATGGCGCGGCCATCGCCCGTGCCGCTGCGGCGCTGCTGACGGCAGGGCCACGCGATACCACGGCGCCGAACGCATCGGGCCACGCCAGCGCCCGCACGCCGGACCCTTCCCCCGCACCCCAGGCCCCCGATGTCCCCGATGCCCTGGTCCACGCCGCAGGCGTTCTGCGCGTAGGCCTGCTCGGCCAGCTGAACCATGCCGGCGGCGAACTCATGTGGCGCCTGCACGTCGATGCCGCCACGCGCCTCGCCGATGCGCTCGTGCCCGCCATGGCCGCGCGCGGGCGGGGCCGCGTCGTCTTCATCGGCAGCCGCGTGGCCCAGGGCATGCCCGGGCGCGGCCAGTACGCCGCCACCAAGGCCGCGCTCATCGCGCTCGCGCGCAGCTGGGCGGCCGAGGTGGCGGGGCAGGGCGTCACCGTGAACGTCGTCTCGCCCGCCGCCACCGCCACCGGCATGCTCGCCGACCCGGCCCGCGCCGGCAGCGCGCCGCGCCTGCCGCCCATCGGCCGCCTCATCGAACCCACGGAAATCGCCGCGCTCACGGGCTACCTGCTCTCGCCCGCGGCCGCCGCCATCACCGGGCAGGACATTGCCATCTGCGGCGGCTCCTCCCTCGCCCGCTGAACCGCCTTCGTTTCCGTCCCATTCCATCCCCATCCATCCCACACGGCCCGAGCCTTTCACCACCATGAAAATCATCGACATCCTCGAATCCACGCGCCCGATCAAATCCGATATCCGCAACGCCTACATCGACTTCTCGAAGATGACGCTCAGCCTCGTCGCCGTCGTCACCGACGTGATCCGCGACGGCAAGCCCGTGATTGGCTATGGCTTCAACTCCAACGGCCGCTACGGCCAGGGCGCGCTCATGCGCGACCGCTTCATCCCGCGCGTGCTGGAGGCCGACCCCGCCTCCCTGGTCGATGACACCGGCGACAACCTGTGCCCCCACAAGGTCTGGGCGCGCATGATGACCAACGAAAAACCCGGCGGCCACGGCGAGCGCTCCGTCGCCGTCGGCACCATCGACATGGCCGTGTGGGACGCCGTGGCAAAAATAGCGAACAAGCCCCTCTACCAGCTGCTCGCCGAGCGCTACGGCAACGGCACGCCCGCCAACCCGCGCGTGTTCGTCTATGCGGCCGGCGGCTACTACTACCCCGGCAAGGGCCTGGACGGTTTGAAGAAAGAGATGGAGAGCTACCTCGCGCGCGGCTACTCCGTCGTCAAGATGAAGATCGGCGGCGCCACCCTGGCCGACGACTGCGAGCGCATCGAATCCGTCCTGAAAATCCTCGGCCCCGGCCAGCAGCTCGCCGTGGACGCCAACGGCCGCTTCGACCTGCAAACCGCCATCGACTACGGCAAGGCCCTCTCCCAATACCCCCTGTTCTGGTACGAAGAGGCCGGCGACCCGCTCGACTACGAACTGCAAGCCAAACTCGGCGAGGTGTACCAGGGCCCCATGGCCACGGGCGAAAACCTGTTCTCCATGCAGGACGCCCGCAACCTCATCCGCCACGGCGGCATGCGCCCCGACCGCGACTGGCTGCAGTTCGACTGCGCCCTCAGCTACGGCCTCGTCGAATACCTGCGCACGCTCGACATGCTCAAAGAGAACGGCTGGTCCCCCAGCCGCTGCATCCCCCACGGCGGCCACCAGATGTCATTGGCCATCGCCGCCGGCCTGGGCCTGGGCGGCAACGAGAGCTACCCGGATTTGTTCCAACCGTATGGCGGGTTCCCGGATGGGGTGAAGGTGGAGGACGGGTATGTGACGCTGCCGGCGTTGCCGGGGATTGGGTTTGAGGGGAAATCGGACCTGATTGCGGAGATGCGGGCGTTGGCGGGTTGAGGGCAATAGGACGTGGGTGCTTGTGAGAGTGAGCGCTGGCCGTTATCCAATTTGGAAATGGCCGCATTGCGGCCATTTTTTGCCTTGGCCATTTCGTTGCACGCTGCGTGTGTAGTAGGAAATACGACCGCTATGGAGAGGAAGCGGACCTTCCCCATTATTCAGCGCACCGTCTGCTTGATGCCGCAATGCCGCGCATGACGAGCAGGCCAAATCTTCAACGACCTGGACGTACATCTGCATGGGGCAAGGTATCTGGGGGAGGCGCCTCGCGTCACTCCTTGAGCCAAGTCTTCTTGATCCGCTCGAAGTTGAGCTGCTTCCACTCTTCTTTCCAAAGCTGGTAGTAAGGGATGTCAGTCGACGATGGCGCTGGGTCGCAGCGCTGAACCTTGACCAACGACGGCATCACCACAGACTCGCCGATTAACAGAGCCTCGCCGGCGCCTAGAGTTGGTAGCTTGTCGCACAGGTTGCCGAGCGTGTCGGGCAGCAAACGCGCTACGTAGCTCTGGTCACTCGGGTTGGTCAGTCGCATCGCGAGGAAGTTGCTGCACTGAGAGAAGATCGTCTCGGAGATCTCTGATGGCCGCTGACTCGACAGGAGCAGCGTCACGCCGTACTTGCGCCCCTCTTTAGCAATGCGCTCGATCGAGAACTTGGACGCGCGAAAGCGCGCTAGATCGCTGTTAGGCACGTACTTGTGAGCCTCCTCGTACACGAGCAGAAGCGGCGCGTCGGTGTTGATCTTTTCCTGCGCCGCAGTCCGCATCACCTTGTAGTGGTACCCGTATTCGAACAGGATCCGAGAGATTAGCGATACGGTGATGCTGAGGACCTCAAAGGGGACGCCGCTCAAGTCGATGATCGTGACGTTGGAATTCGTGTTTCCATACCCGATCAGGCTCTTCAGTGTCCCCTCTAGCGAGGCCGTGTCTGCGGAAGGACCGAAGAGGAACTGCAAGCGATCCTGCGCTACCTTGCCCTCAAATCGCGTGAAGAACTTGTCCAGCGACTTGTCGGCATAGCTTCCTGAGGTGATGCTCTCGCGCTTCGTTGGATGGAAATCGAGCCGCCGCGCGAAGTACATGTCTAAACGCTGGTCGGGATCCAGCTCAAGGCCATCCGTTTGTCCCGCCTTCCCATCCGACCCAAGCGAGTAACTCGCATCCACCACCATGTACCGCGCCTCGTTCTTCGAGTTCACAGTCTCGTTCTTGATGTTGTACAGCGCGTTCAGCACCTCATGGATGTTGAACTTGAGCGGGCTGTCGTAGAAGACGTTCTTCGCGCCCTTGTTGTGGCGCTTCTTGTTCTCTGTCACCAATTGGCGGAACACTGCCGACTGGTTGTAGTTGTCGCGCTCGCCGGTATCCAACAGCACCTCTTCCAGCTCCTCGCTGTTGAGCAGCCAGTAGGGCAAGGTCAAGGTACTTGCGTCGAGGAAATTCGCATCAGGAAACGCCGTTCGGTACTCAGAATGGATGTCAAAGATGACGACGTGCGAGTTGTTGAGCGCATACTGACCATCTTTTGCGCTCACCGCTGTCTGGATGATCTTGGCGATCGTGTGAGATTTGCCCGCACCGGTGGAGCCCACTATGGCCAAGTGCTTGTTGAAGAACCGGTCGCCATCCACTGGCACAGTGATCTTGTCGTTGGATATTAGGGAACCAAAGGCGAACTTCTTGGCCGGCTCCACGGACTCCTCAAAGATCTTCTTGATGTCGTCATCCGTCGCTGGCGTCACGCCCGTCGGCGGAATGGTCAGCGTGTCGCCGCCGCGGATGAACTTGCCGCTAGCGATGATTCCCAGCGGGAGTGCCTCGATGATGTGACGGCGCTCGGCCTTGTCATTCACCTCAATGCAGAAGTTTTCGATGATGGCGATGAGTGCACAGTCCTCGCTGTCGGTGATTCGCAGGTACGAGCCCACCTTGAGGCTCTTGTCGTTGGCAAACGCCGAAATGTTGCTCACCGAGATCTTCACCTTGTCCGGGAAGACAGCGATCACTTCGGCCTTAATGTCTTGAGAATCGCTCATGACTGCATCACCTCCTGAAGCAGATAGGCACTGTTACTCTTGATTGAGTGCAACCCGCGGGCCCTTGGCACGAGGCTGTTGTCTAGCGGCGAATCTTTGTAGAAATCGTAGACGTCGACGACCGATCCGGTGCAGGCAGCAATGGTCGGCGCGAGTTGTTGCTCACTGGGGACAAACTTGATCGTCCAAAGCTTTTCCTTGGTCGGGTCAGCCGCCAACATGGTGGGCGAGAACTCGGCGCCTTGGAAGGGGTAGCCGTCATTGAAGACCACACCCTGCGCCCACAAGCTGGCTTTAAGCTCGATCAAATGCTCAGGCGTCACGCCTCGCAGCAGCACGTACGGGCAGAACCTGTCGGCCGTCGGCGTTCGCTGGAGCTCCTTGTGTGAGAAGAACTGTCCGATGCGAACGAGCATGCGAGTGGCCTGTCCCACCTCGTACTCATTGGTCATGTCGATCACGAAGAACCTCGCGGCCTTTGGCATCTTTGTCTTGCCGAAGTAAAAGTACTTGCGGCGGACCATCCGAGCGAAGTACTCGCGCCCGAGATGATCCCGTAGCCATGCACTGAAGACCGCGTCTTTGCGGTTGATGGCCTTCAGGAACTGATCTTTGGTAATTCTTCTCTTGACCTCATCCGCTTCGATGGCCAAGCCCTGAACGACGTTGATCGCCATCGGATAGAAGAAGATCAAGGCGTTATCGGGGCTGCACTCAGGGATCTCGGATGCCAGGAGTTTGAGTACCTTGGCCCGCTGCTCGTCGTAGGACAGCGCATTCACGTCAAGGTCCAGCAAGCCTCGAAAGTCGGCAAGCTGCACATCGGTGATCTTCAGTTCCTCGTGCACCTTGTGGACCTGCTTTTCCTTCGTGTAGGTCAGGAAATGCTCTTTCAGAAACTCGTCCGTCAGCGGGAGCGTGAGCTTGTGCTGGCCGCAGCGGTAGTGGCCGTGCAGCCTGTACCTGAACGCCTGGCCGCTAGAACAGCCTGCGGCATGGAAATGCCGCAGCATGTGAATGACCGCCTCCTTGATCACCGAGTGGTTGTACTCCGTACCTTCGTAGTACTTGCACTGCACGAAAGCGCTCTTATCGCCATCGTCGAGATCGATGTCTTCCACCCCCTCGACCGTGACGCTCCCGTGCTTGGTCGCCTCAAGCAATCGCACGATCGTCTGGTCGAACTGGTAGAAGTAGCCTTTAATCGTCGCGGTTGCGCTGCGGTCGGTCACGTTCGTTCCTCGGATTTGTCTCAGCTGCAGTTGAGCGCTACTGGGAGGCGGATAGGCCATCGGCGCCTGCCCCGGAGCCAGTTACCTGCGACAGCTCGCGCGCGGCGACACCCAGGTCTTGCCACGCGTGTGGATGGCAGCTGAAGACGAGGATTTGGTGCCTGTTCGCGGCGTCGTAGAGCACGCGCTTCATCTGATCTAAGCGATGCTTGTCGGTGTGAACTAGCGCGTCGTCGAGGATAAGCAGGGTGGGCTTGCCTGCCTCTTGCAGCAGGTCCGCGTACGCAAGGCGCGCGACGACTCCCATCTGCTCGCGAGCGCCTACGCTGAGCTCCTCGAACTCGCCGATCTCCGCGCCGTTGGTACCGACCCGGGTGATGCGACCGGGCGATAGGTCTTCGCCTACTTCGATGCTCGCGCCCGGGAACAAGATCTGAAGATAGTGGTTCAGGTGTCGCTGAAGCGGTGCACGCAGGCGTCGCGCCAGCGTGGCGCGCTTCTCGGTGAGCAGTTTGAGTAGGTGGCTTAGTGCTTTGGCGCGTCGCTCAAGTTCGGTGCTCCGTCGCCCGACTTGGTCGAGTTCGCCCAGTTTGTCGGCGGCTGCCTCCTCCAACCCCAAGGCTCCCTTGGCCTCTAGATCCGCTTCAAGCCGGATGATCTCGCTCGCACGCTGGCCATGCGCGGCCTCTAACGTTCTGGCACTTCGGTCGAGGCGCTCAACATCCTGCTGTAGGACCGTCACGTTGAGCGTGCGCAGCTGCTCCGCAAGCCCGTCCACGGCCGCCCGGATCGTGGTCTCGTGCGCGAGTGCATCGGTCAGGGCACGGCTGGCGGTGGTCTTCTTTTCGGCGCGAAACGGGTCGCTGAGTGTGGCCATGGCCGCGGACAGTTCATCTCGTGCAGCGCCGACTCGGGCCTTTGCTTCGTTGGCGGCAAGCTTTGCCTCGTTCATTCGGGATGTCGCATCGTCCAGGGTGGACCGTGCCGCAGCCTCGTCCGATTCCGCTTGCGATATGGACACGCTGACCGCCTCAGCACCGACCGCCGCCGCCAAGGTCTCCAGCGTTTGCTTGGCCTCGGTCAGCTTGGTCGTCAGCGCCACCACTTCCACCTCTAGCGCAGCCAGACCCGTTGGAGCATGCGCTTCGACAACGGATTTCGCTGCTTTGGCTTCGGCCACGCGCTGTCCGTGCTGTCGCTCCCGTTCCTCCGCAGCAGACAAGTTCGCAACACCCAGGCGCTGCAGCAGCTCGGACCAAGCATCACGCCTTTGATCTCGGTCCGCAATCAGGCTTTGCAGATCCTCTCCGCCCGGCAGCACCGTGATGCGCCCGATCCCCTCAATGTCGATGCCCGTGCGCGCAACCACGGTCAACCGGTCGGACGCATTTACCTTGGCACCGGCAACCAGCACCTTCGCGCCGGGCTCGAGCTCGAACTCCAATGCCGTAGATACCGCGTCCAGCCTGGCTTGAGCGGTGCGCAGGCTGTCCGTGACCTCTCGCAGACGCTTGAGGTCGGCGCTGGGCACGGCAAGCGACAGTGCCTCGGCTTCCAACCGAATCAGCTCCTGTTGCTGGAGCTGAGCCTGGCTGAGGCTGCGCTGCAAGGCCTGTAACTGCGTCGTGAGTTCGTCGACTGACCTTGCCTGGGCCTGCCACGCCGCTACTCGGCGCGCCGCCGCTAGCTTGTCGCGCGCGTTCTTGCTCGCGATTAAGGCCTGTGCGTAGCGCGGCTCCCAGGCTTGAAGCTGGCCCAGGGCCTGCGTCAGCTTACCCTGCGCCGCCTCCAGGTTCGCCTCGCGCTGGGTCACCGCTTCCTCGTCCCGCTCCATGAGTTGAAGTTGCCGCCTCTGGGCGATGACCTGCGTCTCGACCTGCTTGAGCAGCAGTTCCTGAGCAGCCCGCTTGTCAGCCAGTCCCATTGCTTCGTTTACCTTGACTTGAGCCTGAGTGAGCTGCTCGCGCAGGGCCAGCCAAGGCCGCGCTTCATCGTCTCGCCCATGATCGCGACGTAAAGTCGTCAGGCGGTCGACAGTGGCCCGGTACGCGTCAATCTCCTCGCGCAGGGTCTCGAGTTCGCCTTGCAGCAAGGCGCGGCGCTTGATCGCCTCCGCGTACGCCCCGCGGGGAGCCTCGGTGGACGGCGTCAGCAACTGGTTGCGCTCGGTATCTACGGCCTTGATAACGTTGTCGCCGTTCGTGGCGGCCAACTCGCCCAGAGAGTCCCCCAATGCATTGCGCAGATGGTCGCTCGCGAAACTAACAGCTTTGGCAATCTCGTGCGAGGTGCCCTGTTTGATCCAGAGCAGTCCAGGGATGCCCATGTGTTCAGGCGAGCTAGCGCCCTTGCCCGCGAAGCTGAATCCCAGCAAATCGCCGAGGTGATCCTCTGCCTCAGCACCATCCAGGACCTTTCCGTTGATGGTCAATTGGCATCGCTTTTTGCCGAGGAACGCCTTGATCAGCCGCGCAGACTTACCGCCAAGCTCGAACTCGATCTCTACCGAGGGCGTCGCGGAGCTATCGCTCCAAGGACGCAAACCGCTTACCGAGCTGGACTTGTGCCGCTCGAAAAAGGCTGCCCGAATAGCTTCGGCTACCGTAGATTTGCCCGACTCATTCGGGGCGACGAACAGATTCAGTCCGTCGGCGAAGTCGTTCAGCTCCAAGGGTGCCCGAAAGCGCTTAAAGTTCTCGATTCGCAGCCGCTTGAGCTTCATACGCTGGCTCCTCGCCCAGCGGCTTGGTCGTCCAGGATTCGCGCCAGCGCTAGTAGCGCGTCTCGCGCGAGTTCATTCTCTGCGCCGGCTTGCTGCTCGCGAAGGTCTTGAAGCGCCTCGCCCACGAAACCGTCGGCCTGCAGTGCTTGAATGTCCGCCTCAGTGGGCTCAAGCCTGAGGGCCGCTGCATCCCATAGGACTGCCCTCGCCCTGGCGCGCGCTTCGCCGAGCGAGGCAGTCAGTTTGCGGTGTCCAGCCAGGTTGCAGGTCCCAGAAAGCTTCATGTGAAGGACATCATTGCCGCACACCGCGTCCAGCGTCCGCACCACCTCGTCGACGTCCGTATCAACGGTCAATTGCTGCTCAATTTGACGCCAGCTGAACTTGCCGGTGGGCACGGTGGTAACAACCGGTTCGGGCGCATCCGCCTCGATGGCAACTAGCAGCGCTTGACCCGACTCGTTGGCCTTGAACCGGTCCGACTCCGGCGTGCCGGCGTACCAAGTCTTGCCGTCCACCCGCTTGGTGCCGTGCCAATCTCCCAAAGCCAGATAGGCCAATCCGGAGGACTGTGCACGGCCCGACGCGATTGGATTGGCGGAGTCCACGTCCTCGGAAAGGATCCCTTGCACGCTGCCATGCGCTAGTCCAACTCGAGGCAGATCATCTGCATGGGCGTGCGTCGCAAACCACTCGGTGAGGTCTGCGTAGGTATGGCGCTGGGTCAGCGGTGCAGGCAGCAATGTGAACTTGCCGGCTATCACAACAGGCTTAGGTTCCAGGCATACGGTGACGTTGCTAGGAATTGCTCCCAGGCGCTGCGCCCGGCTCCAGACCGACTCGGCTAGCGCCGCGTCGTGGTTGCCTGGCAACAGGACCCAAGTGCCAGTGAAGCCTTGCATGGCATTGAAGAGCCGCCTGATGGTCTTTTCGGCTACCGTCTGCGCGTCAAACACGTCGCCTGCGACCAAGACGGCATCAACACACCGATCGGTCGCGATTCCGGCCAATCGCTCCACTACGGCAAAACGAGCCTCGAACAGCGCTGCCGCGTCGTCAGGCTCGAACTGCGCAAACACCCGGCCGATCTGCCAATCAGCTGTATGCAAAATTGAGATCAAGTCAGCACTCCCCTATGTTTTGCTTTGTAGGAGCTCTCCCGAGGCGGCAACCTAGTCTGCCTGCTGACGGGTGCTCCAACGTTTGATACATAAATCCAGCACCATGCTTCTCAACCGGCCCTTCGCTCGCGGAGTCGAGCGGTTGCGCCAAGCTTGATTCAGTCTCGGCTTCCGCGGGGCGACGGCTTCGCAGCGCCGACAGCCAGCCGCGTGCTCCACCGCAAGCGGCCGCTCTTCTCCTAAAGCAGCAGCTCAAAGTGGTTCCCCCATACTCCTCAATCCCTCTTCGTCTCGATCACCTTCACCAACACCCACAGCGCCCGATTCACCGGCGTCGCCACCCCCACCGCCTTGCCCCGCGCCACCACATACCCATTGAGGTGATCGATCTCGCTCGGCTTGCCCCGCGCCAGGTCCTGCGCGGTGGACGACATCTGCCCCGGCATCGTGGCCGCAATACGGTTCACCGCCGCCCCCACGTCGCCCGGAATCTGGATGCCGTCCGCTTCCGCCACGGCCAGGCATTCGGCCACCACGTCGGCGATCACGTCCGCCACGCCGGGCGTCTGCACCAGCCGGCCGTAGGGCTGCTGCGCAATCGCGGAGATCGCGTTGTATGCACAGTTGAGCACCAGCTTGGCCCAGAGCGCGCCGCGCACGTTGTCTGAAATCTCCGTGGCGATGCCGGCGGCGCTGAACTGCTGCGCCACCGTGGCGCTGCGAGGCGAGGGCGCGATCACCAGTTCGCCGCGCCCGTGGTGGCGCACATGGCCGGGGCCGGCCATTTCGGTGGCCACATAGACCACGGCGGCGGCGACGGGATGGGCATCACCCAGCACGCCGCGCACGCGCTCGTCGTTGTCCACGCCGTTCTGCAGCGTGAGCACCAGCGCCCCGGGCGCGAGGTGTGGCTGGATCTGGCGGGCAGCGTCTTCGGTGTCGGTGGATTTCACGCAGAACATCACCACGTCCGCACCGCGCACCGCGGCGGGATCGGTGTCGGCCGCCATGGGAACCTGTTCGTCGAGCGTGGCGGTCTGCAGGCGCAGACCGTTCGCGCGGATGGCCTCGACGTGCGCGGGCCGGCCGATCAGCGTGACCGCATGGCCGGCGCGCGCGAGCAGGGCGCCGAAGTAGCAGCCGACGGCGCCGGCGCCCATCACGGCGATGCGCAGGGGCGGGGCTGCGGGATCGCCGCGGGTGGTGGCTTCGTCAGCGGCGCCAGCGCGAGCGCCTGAGCCAGACGGCGACGCGGGCGTGCCTCCGGCAGGGGCATCCGATGGTGATGCGGTCATGCAGTGGTCTCTCCTCTCTGCCGAGCATCGTACGCCCGACCGCTGCTGCCGCGTCCAGGGGTTTGCGCGATAGGTGATGCGGAGCGGTGGTTGCTGCTCGGTCGCAGCTGCAAGGCGCACCACGCCCTTCCTCTCTGCCCTCGGCGAAGGTATCGCGCGGCGTCCGCTGTTCCGTTCGGCGGAACGATTGGCAAACACCCACGGTTTTCAAACGCATTGTTTCAACATGGTTGAGCTGGCGTGCCGCTTCGCAGCTAGCATCCGCCCCATCAAAAACGCGACAGTAAAGGGAGGAACCATGAGCGCGGAGTTGGCGGCGACGTTTTTCACCATGGGCTATGCCCAGTCTGTGGCCCAGTCCATGGAAAAGAACCGGGTGGACGTATTGGTGCTTACGCAGGGCCAGTACATGGGCATCCTGCAGGACAAGGCCCGCAACAACCCGGCGCTGGAATTCAGCCTGCGCAAGATCCTCGCCAGTTCGACGTTCGGCCAGTATTGGCAGCACACCTTCAGCCCCAATGCCAGCGAGCCTTGGGTAGGGCCCGCAGCACAGGGCGCCAATGATGCGATCGCCATCATCCGTACGCTGAATGCAATCGGCATGTCGGGCATCACCAGCTACGTGAAAACGACCGCGACCGGCACCTACATCATCATCAAGGGCTACTCGGCGCGCCGCAGCGCGGCACTGCAGGGCACGCGCTACCTCGCCACGCACCCGAAGATGATCCAGTTGGGCTTGGGCATGAAGAGCCTGCAGGGCATCGCCAAGGGCGGATTCATCCTGGGCGTGGTCGTCTCCAGCGGTATCGAGTTGATGGACTTCATGTTCAACAACGAGAAGACCATGTATGACCTGGTGGGTGGGATCGGGGTGGAGGCGGTGAAGGGTGGGCTGGGGGCGCTGGTGGCTTATTCTGCGGCTGCTGCTTTCAGTGGCGTCACGACAATCGCCGTAGCGCCCTTGGTTGTCATGGCCGTGGTCGCAGTGGTTGCCGGTATCGGACTCAATCACCTGGACAGCCGATTCGGTGTGAAAGGCAAGGTGATTGCTGGCCTCAAGATGGTTCCGGAGCAGGCTTCGCAAGGCTTGTACTACATCGACACACGATCCCAAGCGTGGTTGGACGATGTTCGATCTGCGATGGAGCAAAGAAAAGAAGAACTGAGCCGCTCCATCGAGCGTGGCATGAAGGAGTGGCTCTGCCGAATAAGCTGCGTGCTCCATCACGGGCCTCACTGACCTGATCACATCGCCAAGTCATCCATGCACGACATCCATCAAATCCGAAAGCTTATTCGGTGGGGCATTCCGCTGTATCTCGGGCTCGTGGCAGGCGCGTTGCTGATGACCCGCAATGCCTTGGTGCCCATGGTTCACGACATCCTGTCGAAGGCGCCTGTAGTGCGGATCACGCCGGGGATGCACCTCATGCCGTGCGTCGTCGCTTTCGGCTCACTGGCAATCGTCGTCATGGTGATGCGGGCGATCCCTTGCCGCCCCAGCCTCATCAAGAAGTTTGAGCTTGCGGCCAATTTGGCGGTCGCAGCCAGCGCCATTGCGCTCCTGCTGGTCCCCGTTGTCGCCATCGTCCAGCGCTACTACATGCCCAGCATCGGCTACACCCAATGTCACGTCCTGCAGGGCCAGCCCACGCTGTGGTTCACGGACTGGGTTCGCGATCCGGCATGGTGCGTGAAGGGCAAGAGCCCGGATTGGTTGAACGAGCAGGCGCAGCGGTCCATGTCGCTCGCGCCTCTGTGAACGGTCAAATGGCGCTTGGTGTGCCAGAACAGGTATAGGACTCGATCACCCCAATCTGCCCTCCATGCGTGACGTTGCCGGAATTCGAAAAACGCTGATCTGGGGTATCCCGCTCTACCTGGCCTTGGCCACAGGTTCGATCCTGATGGTCGCCTACATCATGGTTCCGACGATGGAGGGGATTGCCGAACGCGCCCCAGTAGTTCGCATCGGACCAGCCGTGCTGGTAGCGCCATTTGTCGCTGCGTTTTGTCTCCTCGGCGGCGTCGTCGCTTCCATGCGCGCGATTCCCTGTAGCGACCGCATCATCAAGCCTTTCGAGCGTGCGTTCATCGCCACAGTGCTTGCGGGTGTAGTGGCGATGCTGTTGATCCCGGTCACCGCTGCGTTGGCACGCTCTCAGATGCCCAGCATCGGCTACACGCAATGCCATGCCCTCCAGGGCCAGCCCACGCTGTGGTTCACGGACTGGGTTCGCGATCCTGCGTGGTGCGTCAAGGGCAAGAGCCTGGATTGGGTGAACGAGCAGGCGAGGTTGTCCGTGGCGCGCCCAATTCCTTGAGTCGCGCTGCCATGCACGACATCCAGCAAATCCGTAAATCACTGCTTTGGGGCATACCTCTCTGCGTTCTCGTCGGTGCGGGGTGCCTATGGCTCGGCTTCGAAGCCGTGATACGAACGATCCAGCAGATCGCCGCTGGAGCAGCGGGCGTCCGGATTGCACCTGCCGCGCAATTGGCACCCTTCGTCGCTGTTCTGTGCATCCTCGGCATCGTTGTCGGGGCCATGCGGGCGATACCTTTGAGCGACGGGTTGATCCGGCGGGCCGAGCGTGCTTTCAACATCACGGTCGCAGCCAGCGCCATCGCATTTCTGCTGGTGCCGGTGACCTCCATCGCCCAGCATTACTACATGCCCAGCATCGGCTACACGCAATGCCATGTCCTGCACGGTCAGCCCATGCGGGGGTTCACGGACTGGGTGCGCGATCCGGCATGGTGCGTCAAGGGCAAGAGCCTGGAATGGGTGAACGAGCAGGCGCCGCGCGCGCCGCCGCCATGAGGCCGCCGAAGTGATTCCGTAGCGGGCGGGGCACAGCGCCCCCGGCCCCCGGGCCCCTCACGCCGCAGCCAGCAGCAGCCCGTCCGTGGCACCCGCGTTGCCGCGCCGTGGCGAGGCCAGTGCGTTGGCGCCGCCCGCCGCATCCGCGCCCGCGCCCGAGGGCAGCTGGAACTGCGACACGGCACGCAGCAGCGCTTCCGCCTGGAATTTCAAGCTGTCGGCGGCCGCGGCGCTTTCCTCGACGAGCGCGGCGTTCTGCTGCGTGACCTGGTCCAGCTGCTGCACGGCGTCGCCCACCTGGCCGATGCCGGTGGATTGTTCCGCGCTGGCGGCGCTGATTTCCGCGACCAGCGTGGAGACCTGCGCGACCTGGGTCACGATGTCCTGCATGGTGCGGCCGGCCTGGGACACGAGTTCGCTGCCTGCGTTCACGCGCGAGACGCTGTTGTCGATCAGGGCCTTGATCTCGCCGGCGGCCTGCGCGCTGCGCTGCGCCAGGCTGCGCACTTCGGCGGCCACCACGGCGAAGCCGCGCCCCTGTTCGCCCGCGCGGGCGGCCTCCACCGCGGCATTGAGCGCGAGGATGTTGGTCTGGAACGCGATGCCGTTGATGGTGGCGATGATGTCGGCCATGCGGTCCGAGCCCTGGCGGATCGAATCCATGGTGCGCACCACGTCCTGCACCACCGCGCCGCCCCGCGCCGCGACGGACGAGGCGCCCGACACCAGCTGGTGGGCCCGGCGGGCCGATTCGGCGTTCTGCTGCACGGTGGAGGTCAGCTCCTCCATCGAGGCCGCGGTTTCTTCCAGATTGCTGGCCTGCTCCTCGGTGCGCTGGCTCAGGTCGGCATTGCCGTTGGCGATCTGCACGGTGCCCGTGGCGATGGAGTCGGCGCCCGCGCGCACGTCGCCCACGATGCGCACCAGGCTGTCGTTCATGCGGGACAGGGCCGAGAGCAACTGGCCCACTTCGTCGCGCCGGCCCGTGGCGATGCGCGCAGTCAGGTCGCCGCCGGCCACGGCCTCGGCCACCTGCACGGCGGTGTGCAGCGGGCGGGTGATGGAGCGGGCGATGAGCCAGCACAGCGCCACGGCCATCGCGGCGGCCAGCGCGCCGATGGCGATCACGGTGAGGCGGCCCTGGCTCACCTGGGCGTCCGCCCGGTCGCTGTCCTCGGCCATCACCCTCTGCTGGTGCTCGGACAGGCGATTGACGGCCTCCAGGTACTTCTGCTGAACGGGCCGCAGTCCGGTCTCCAGCAGGTCCCGGGCTTCCGCGGAGTGGTTCTCGCCCATCAGTTGCAGCAGCCGGTCCAGCTCACGCACGTAGTCGGCGCGCGCCGCCTGGCTGGCC
The DNA here is from genome assembly GCF_031844105.1 of Acidovorax sp. PRC11. Taxonomy (NCBI): domain Bacteria; kingdom Pseudomonadati; phylum Pseudomonadota; class Betaproteobacteria; order Burkholderiales; family Comamonadaceae; genus Acidovorax; species Acidovorax sp. PRC11. The sequence continues at coordinate 174,464 of NZ_JAUZUQ010000011.1, forward strand.
TTCAGCATCTCGACGCCCGAGGGAGAGCGCACCAGCTGGGCAACCTGCGAGAACAGGGTGTCGACGGTGTTCCGGCTTTCCTGGATGCGGCGGATTTCCTGCGCGCGGGCTTCCGGGCTGTCGAAGATCAGCATGTTGCGCGTGTAGCGGGACTGGGCCTCCGTTTCGTTGCCGATCTGCGTCAGCAGCTTGACCTTGGGGTAGGCGTCGCGCGTGACCTTGGTCAGTGCGCGGTTCACGTCGCCCAGCGCGCCGAGCGACAGGCCGGCCAGCAGCGCCAGCGCGGCGATCACCACGAGAAAGGCCAGGCCGATGCGGTAGCCGATCCGCAGGTTGCCGAAGAAGGAAGTGGTTTCGCTCATGCGGGATGCACCGGTAGGTGGACGGAAACGGGCGGGTCTTGCGGCCTCTGCCCGCAGGGGGCGCCCGGTGGACCGCGCCGAGCCGGTCCTACTGTCGAGCAGGCCTGTCGATCTTATTGGCTGCAGGTGCAAATGATCGATCGATGCGAAAAAACGGTGGAATTGACACGGCAGTGTGGCGTAATTGCACAATCCGATCGGCCATGAAAAATGTCCGCTGTCAAGTCTTTGATGTAGACGGACAGTTCCGTAAAAGGTCTTATGGAATAACAGGTTAGTCCATATTTTGGTCGCTACGCATCCTTGCTGATTTGCGAGCTAGGTGCCACATAGGCGCTTTGCAGTGGCAAACGTAAGGATGTCTCAGCGAGCAAAGTCGCATCATCAAAGTTTCGGTCTATCACCATCTTCCTACAGAAGGCAGTTCGAGAAGGGCGTTTATCGTGTTTGCCCCCCCAATCTGCCAATCGATAGCTCGCACCGTCGAAGCCGATGATGCGGGCGATCCATTTCGATGTGGCATTTGCGCCTGCGTCCGGTGATGTTGGCCGCGTGTGTCCTGTGCCAATGGGATCGCGCCCATGGGGCGCTTGCGCAACGCGAAGGCTGAGGCGGGCGGTAGGATGCTCTCGAAGCGTTCGCCCCAACGAGGTCTGCTTCTATGGGGCATGCCAGTGCAAGCGACTGCTGGAGGCGCAGTAATCACATGGGAGCCGTGTCGATGGGTTGTTCAGGCTCGGCACGCGAGCAGTACTGCTCTACCCACTTCACGGACTGAGCGATGCCTCCGAATGGAAAGAAATGCAGGCTCACCTTTCCATGTGCTTCGGTCAGGCGGGTGGTCAGACGATCCACAAAGAGATCCGGGCCTGCTATGCCGAACAGCTTGCTGATCGAGATGCCGTACTTGGACAACATCGACGCGCATGCGCTAACGCCACACAAGGCGGCATAGCGCGCCAGCACCGCCACGCCTGCAGGGCCCGGCACGCCCACGCGTACGGGATGTTCGACGCCACGCCCGCGCAGGGCTTCCAGCCAGGCCAGCACGATGTCGGCATCGAAGGCAAATTGCGTGACGATCAAGGGCGCCATGCCGCGCCCTTCGATGCAGCGACACTTGTGTTCGAGCACTTTCCAACGATCAGATGTGCTCATGACCGGATGGCCCTCGGGATGGCCACCCACGCCGACCATCTGAATGCCCGAGCGCTCGAACACGCCTGATTCGATCAGTGAGGAGCTGTCGGCAAACGGCCCCAGCGGGGTGGACGGATCTCCAGCGATCACGAAGCAACGCTTGACGCCGGCTTCCGCGACCGCGCGCTGGATGAACGACTCCAGTTTTGCGAACGAGGCGATACGGCGTGCAGCGAGGTGAGGCATGGGCTCAAAGCCGAGTCCGCGAACGGCCTGCGCTGCGGCCAGTCGCGCGTCGTTGTCCTGGTTCGCCAGGTAGGGAATGGAAATGGTTGACCCGGGCAATACACGCGGCGCCGCTGCGGTCAGCGCAGAGATATCCTTCGCGTTGACCTCTAACGAATAGGCGTCGGTGATGTTGCCGATGGGCTTGGACTTGTCGGAATGAAGCAAGGGGCTTGCCATATCTGGCGACTGTTGGGAGAGTTCCGACCCGCCAGCGCTGATCGGGTCGGTTGGAAGCCATGGAGCGGCATCGCTCACCCGGCAGGGCGCGTCAATCTTTGGGGGGCTGTTCGTCACCGTAGAACGTCACGCCGAGCTGGATGCGCTCGCGGCCGCTTTCCACGCGGTGGCGGTTCGTGTCGCGCAGCGAGTAGACGCAGCCGCAGTATTCCTGTTGGTAGAAGTTCTCGCGCTTGCTGATCTCGATCATGCGCGCCGAGCCGCCGCCCTTGCGCCAGTTGTATTCCCAGTACATCAGGCCAGAGTACTTGGCCGCCGCACGCACGCCGCAGTCATTGATCTGCTGCATGTTCTTCCAGCGCGAGATGCCCAGGGAACTGGTGATCACCGGAAAGCCGTGCTCATGCGCATACAGCGCCGTGCGCTCGAAACGCATGTCGAAGCACATGGTGCAGCGCACGCCGCGTTCGGGCTCGTGCTCCATGCCCTTGGCGCGCTCGAACCAGTTGTCCCGGTCGTAGTCCGCATCGACGAAGGGCACGCCGAACTGCTCCGCGAAGCGGATGTTCTCGTTCTTGCGCAGCTCGTATTCCTTGAGCGGATGAATGTTGGGGTTGTAGAAAAAGATGGTGTAGTCAATGCCCGAGGCCAGCATGGCCTCCATGACCTCGCCTGAGCACGGCGCGCAGCACGAATGCAGCAGCACCTTGTCGTGGCCTCCGGGCAGCGCAAGCGCTTTGCGTTCGACGGTGGTGTTCATCCCTTGGCTCCTTGGGCAATAGCGGTGGTGGCAGTTGCAGGCTGGCGGGCCAGTTCGACGAAGGCCCGCACGTAGTCAATGGCGGTATCCGCCTCGCGTGCGCCCAGGAAGATCTGCTTGGCAATACCGCGCGCGCCCAGCCGCACAGGCACCACGTCCATCCTGGCCGCATATTCCTCGACCAGCCAGCGCGGCAGCGCGGCGACACCGCGGCCGCTGGCCACCATCTGCACCATGATGTCGGTGGTTTCGATGGCTTTGTGGCGCTTGGGCGTCACGCCGGCCGGCAACAGGAACTGGCTGTAGATGTCCAGGCGTTCGATGTCCACGGGGTAACTGATGAGCACTTCCCGGGTCAGCTGCTGGGGCTTCACGTAGGCCGTAGAAGCCAGGGGGTGGTCTTTGGCCACGACCAGCACCTGCTCGTAGTCGAACACGGGTTCGAACTTCAGCCCCGGCTTGAACAGCGTGTTGATTTCCACCCAGAAGTGACCCACTAGCCCCCGGTGGGGGTGCGGATAAAAACTTGGACTGGTTTTATGCGGCTAGGCCAAGTTTGTGCCGGTATTCCACAGGACTTAAACGTCCCAGAGATACCTTGATACGTTTTTCGTTGTACCAACGAATGTACGCATCGACAGCTTCAATGAACTGCTCAATCGTTGTTGATTGCCAGTTGTTGGGATAGAACAGCTCCATCTTTAGCCTTCCAAAAAAGCCTTCGCACGCAGCGTTGTCTGGTGAGCACCCTTTGCGAGACATCGAGCGAGTCAACTTTGCATCATGGACCCTCGAGAGCCAGCCTGGCCAGCGGTAGTGAGCTCCACGATCAGAATGAATCACAGGGCGGCTCTCGCTGCCTTGAACAGCATCAATGGCCGCATCCAGCATTGTGTTGACGAGATGTGCGTTGGGATGAGTCCCAATCGACCAGCTCACCACCAGCCCGTCAAAGCAATCAATGACTGGCGACAGGTAAACCTTGCCAGCAGGAATCTG